>DASTBJ010000827.1:0-7049 GCA_035712125.1 Terriglobia bacterium | reverse complement strand
GAGGCCTTTATGGCGCGCTCATTATCGACCCTGTCGAACGACCGCCCTTTCAATACAACCGGGAACATGTGGTGCTCCTTTCGGACTGGACTGATGAGGATCCGTACCGTGTCTTCGCAAAACTAAAGAAGCAGTCGGATTACTACAATTTCAACCAGCGCACTCTCGGTAATTTCTTTGGTGATATTCGCAGGGAGGGACTGGGGCGAACATTATCTGACCGGCTGATGTGGGGTGGAATGCGGATGAAGCCGACGGACCTCGCGGATGTCTCCGGCGACACCTATACGTACCTCATGAACGGAACGGCTCCGAATGGCAACTGGACCGGTCTGTTCAAGCCCGGCGAGCGCGTGCTGTTGAGATTCATCAATGGTTCATCCATGACGTACTTCGATGTACGAATCCCCGGGTTGAAGTTAACGGTGGTCGCGGCAGACGGGCAGTATGTTCATCCAGTTACGGTGGATGAATTTCGAATGGCCGTCGCCGAAACCTTCGACGTGATTGTTGAACCGTCCGGACAGGACGCCTTCACCATCTTTGCGCAGTCGATGGACCGCACGGGCTTCGCGGCAGGCACGCTGGCCTTACGCGCAGGACTGAAAGCGGAAGTTCCCGAGGTCGACGCCCGCCAATTGCTCTCGATGGCGGATATGGGCCACGGTGAACGCGCGGGGTCAGCCGCCGATCCTCACGCGGGTCATACGATGCCTGCCGGCACGTCGCCGGATCCGCATGCCGGACACAAGCCGCCTGAAGCCCTGCAGGCCGATCCGCACGCGGCTCATAATATGCCGGCTAACGCGGGCGCAATACAAGATCATCCTCCTACCGAACGGCGCAATCCTCTCGTGGACATGCAGGCAGAAATGCCGACGTCGCGCCTGGATGACCCGGGTGTCGGCTTACGAGCAAACGGCCGAAAGGTCCTCACGTATGCGGATCTTAAAAGCCTGTTTGATGATCCTGACGGCCGCGAGCCGAACCGCGCCATCGAACTTCATTTGACAGGACACATGGAACGCTTCGCCTGGTCCTTCGACGGACTGAAATTTTCGAGCGCGGAACCCGTTGTCCTGAAGTATGGCGAACGGCTGCGAATCGTTCTCGTGAACGACACGATGATGACCCATCCGATACATCTTCACGGAATGTGGAGTGACATAGAGGATGACGAAGGCGCCTTTCACCTGCGCAAACATACTGTCGATATGCCGCCCGGGACAAAACGGACGTATCGCGTGCGCGCCGACGCGCTGGGCCGTTGGGCATATCACTGCCATCTGTTGTTGCACATGGAAGCTGGAATGATGCGGGAAGTGCGAGTGATCGAATGAACCCGATCGCTCATGTTGGAACTGTTCTTCTGTTGCTCTCGACTCTTGGAGCGACGGACGGATTGGCGCAACAAGCGACGCGGCCGCAACAGCCCATGACGCCGATTCCCGAAATAACCAGCGAGGAACGCGCCGCAGCATTTCCAGAACTTGGCGGGCACGCCGCACACGACAGGAACGTGTATTCCTTTGTCCTGTTTGACCAGTTGGAGTGGCGGACGGGCGGAGAACAGGAGACCGTGAGCTGGGACGCAGTGGGCTGGCTTGGCGTCGATATCCACCGGTTATGGTTTCGTACCGAAGGCGAAACCGATCACCGGCGTCTTCACGATGCAGAGGGGCACCTGCTCTATGGGCGCGCCTTTTCTCGGTGGTGGGACTGGGTTGCGGGAGTTCGTCAGGATATTCGTCCTGGATCGCCTCAAACGTGGGCAGCCGTCGGCATTCAGGGGCTGGCGCCGAACTTCTTCGAAGTGGCTGCAACCGGCTACATTGGCGGATCCGGCCGCACACAGCTTCGCCTCGAAGCCGAGTATGAAATGTTGATTACGAACAGGCTCATTCTTCAGCCAAGAGCCGAGTTCAATCTCTCGGGGAAATCCGATCCTGAGCGCGGTATCGGATCTGGCCTCAGCAGCGCAGAAGAGGGATTGCGGCTTAGGTATGAATTCCGTCGCGAGTTTGCCCCGTATGTCGGCGTCAGCTGGAACCAGAAATTCGGAGGTACTGCTGACTTTGCGCGTGCAGAAGACGAAGAAACGACGACAACGCATTTCACTGTCGGGGTTCGTATCTGGTTTTGATCACGCACGGCTCGGCCGAGCACCTTTCCGCTCAAAACAAACTTTTCCCGTCCGAGTGAAACAGGCCGTTTAAAAAATACGCTTATCAAGGTAACAGCCTGCGTCAGGCTGATTACGAAATTGTCAGAGACTGCGACACGCTGTCACAAATATGGAACTTCGCGAAATCTGTTGCAGATTTTGATGTCTGCGGCGCTCGAGTTGTATATCATTTCGCGTTATTGCTGCCCGCTACAGCTCGTGGTTGGACTACGGCGAGGGCGCCACTAATTCAAATAAATAGCCAGGATGAGCTTCTGAAAGGCCCGCCATCGGACCTTGAGAACCGCTCAGGAGGTCCAAATGAGAAGAAAATCGATATCGCTAGCTTTATTGGCCAGCGTGGTGACGGCATTCGTGCTGTTGTCCGGTCAATCCGCCGCTGCAGCGGATCTGAACTTGTTCAAGCGTTATTACGGAACGATGGACTTCGTCGTGAAAGGAACCAGTGGTATTCGCGGCACCGGAACACTGGATCCGCGAACGGGGCAGTCTCGAACGGAAGCGCTTATCGACCTCTCAACGCTTCCGGCCTCTGTGGATATCGTTGCTGCTTTTCTCTATTGGCAGGGCTTCGAGAAGTCCGCAAAGCCGTCGCTGTCGCACGCCTGGATATCGTATACAAATACCCCTGCTGCCTTTGCATCCCCGGTCCCCCCGGGGCATCCGAATTATCAAAATTATTTGAACTACCTGGCGTACGTCGGAGAGGAAGCTCTGGGAAAACCTCTGGGCAACGACAACGCGGCGAATTGCGGGAGCAATGGCGGGAGTACCGGTAGTAACCTGGGAGCTCACACAGTCCGCACCTACAGAGCGGACGTTCGCCGTTATCTCGAGGTTCCGGGCACCGGTGAACGCCCCCAAAAGATCTGGTTTCGAGGGCTGGACAGCGGCAGCGGCGGAAACGGCGCGCCCTTAATCGAAGGCGCCAGCCTTCTTCTTGTCTTACGGCATCCGGCGTATTCCTTCAAATACATTGGGATTTTCGATGGCTCCCAGGCCCTGGACGGCTCGAACGATTTGCTGAGCCTGGACATGAATGGTTTTTATCAGGCTGTTCCCGGGGAACAGAAGGTGAACCTCATGGTTGGCAACGGCCAGTCGAACTTCAGCGAAATCCTGAAGTTCAACGATAAAACGCTGGCTGTAAATCCATTCGTCAATGGATGGGACGACGCCACCTACCCCGTACCCCTGGCGCAGTTTCCGTTGACGCAGCCACCGGATGAATTCGGGGAGAAGGTGAATATCACGATCACACACGGGCAAGGTTCGTTTGATTGCGTTGCAGTGGCCGCGGGCGTTTTCAGCACGACTGTGCCCGACGGCGATAAAGACGGACTCCTCGACCCGTGGGAAGGACCGGCCGGATTCAAAGACATCACGACAGGAGATACGATTAACCTGGCACAGTGGGGAGCAAACCCGTTGATCAAGGATCTCTTCGTCGAAATCGATTACATGGAAGAAACGAAGAATGACGTTTTCGGCAAGCCACACACGCATCGGATAAAGACGAAGGCTGTATATATGGTCGTGGAGGCCTTCAGGAGGCAGGGTATCCAGGTCCATGTCGATGCTGGAGATCCGGCCATCCTCGAAGACGGCGGTACTCTCTTCCCAGGCGGGCCTACTCTCAAGAGTTATCTGCTCGCGACAAATACTCTCATCTCTACAGGATTTGAGGGAGGGGATAGGCTCGATGAGCGATGGCCCGCCTTCTTCTGCGCAACGGCCACCGGAACACGCGCCGGGTGTTTGTTCCCAGGCCAGCCCGGCTTGATCACGTGGAGGAAGGGAATTCAGCGCATCAAAAATAACTTCTTCAATGAAGCGCGCGATTTCATCTTCCATTACGGGGTATTCGGGCACGCGCTGGCTATCAAAGGCAATCCACTTGCCGGTGGCGGCTTCGAGGCCAAGAGCATATCGGGAAGGTCCGATCTCCCGGGCAACACCTTTGCGGTGACGCTTGGGAAATGGAAATCGAGTGTTGCCGCAGATCTGGGAGGAACAGCAGAAAATCAGGCGTCGACGTTCCTCCATGAGTTGGCGCACAACCTCTGGGGAATCCACGGGAGGTTCGACCTGCCCACACCGTTAACCATTAACGACCCCATCGTTCCGGTACCGAATTCCAACTGCAATCCGAACAAGCAAAGCTCCCTCAACTACGTGTATCAGCCTAACGGTCTGATCGACGGGCTGGGCGCTTACACCGTGGATCTGTCGGGCGAAGTTCTCACCGGTTTCTTAACTACCTCTCAGAATGAGATCGGACTCAAGGAACTCGATGGTTTGAAAGACGACGCCCCGGCGATCGCATACCGGTTGCGTTACTACGCGCCGCTTGAAAATGTGAAGTCCCAGTTCCTGTCGAAGGGGAAAGTTACGCCGCCGGCACTCACCGAGGCGAAGGCGTATTGCGGCACCGGCATTCTGGTCCCCAACTCGGGAATGATCCGCGTGGATGGCCTGGGGTACGCTGGTGATCCGTTATCTGTGGTGGCCGTGGATTGGAACTACGATAGGGCGTTCAACACGCTCTCAACCTTCCACGATATCAACTTCAATGGCATACAGGACGTCACGGCGGACTTCACCGGATTCAACGATTGGGCGGCCATCGCCAGGCTGGCTGGCTACCAGCAGGTTGGTTCGGGGCGCAACATTTACGGACTGTCGCTGGGTGTGAAGGCTGAGGACCTCCTGAGGCTTGGGGAGGATGACCTTGGCGAAGATGATCTTGGCGAAGATGACCTGGGCGAAGACGATCTGGGTGAGGACGATCTTGGTGAGGATGACCTGGGCGAAGATGATCTCGGTGAAGACGACCTTGGCGAAGACGATCTCGGCGAAATCAGCGAATTGGACGAAGCCACCGCGATCAATAATGGCGTCGCCGGGCCGACGGGACTAACAGGAAAAGCGGAGACGGGTCCTCTCCGAATCGTCCTGACCTGGAGTGCTCCTGCGTATGGTGGAGCGATGCAGTCGTACACCGTTTATCGCAGGACCGGGACGGATCCTTTCGAAGAGATCGGGCAAAGTGCCGCATCACCTTTCGAGGATACGCGTACACGTTCCGGCGTAGTGTACAGCTACTTGGTGATTGGTAAATTCGCTGAGGGGGGCGTGCTTACTCCGCAGTCCAACATTGTGAACGTCACGCAGTAGACGTTGGCCGCTTATGGCCGTTGTAACGGCAGATTTGTACTCGTTAGGCCATAAGCGGCGTTTTGAGTTCTGAGTTTAGAGTCGTGAGTACCGCTCAAGGTTGGCGCGGGATGTATCGCCAAGAAGGCGGACTCGAGACTGCGAAACGGCCGGAAGTCGTGGGGGCCACGTCTTTCGCTGGTATACTCGTCGCCGATTGGGCGGTGACTCCTGGGATTCCTGGGCATTAGGACTGATGCATAGAACAACTCCATTGCGTGCGCTGTTACGCCTGCAGGATTTGAAACCCCTCGAGAGACCGGTGCCACCAAACTTTCTCCTCCCATTTGAAGGTGCCTGATGACTATGGCGATATTGACTCGACGTGCATTCAGCATTCTTTTGTTTCTAACGTGCGCAACTACCGCCTGGAGCCAGGGGTTCCAGGGCACCATACGTGGCGATGTTCGCGATCCTTCCGGTGCATTGGTTCCGGGTGCAACGGCCACCGTGGTGAGTGTTGCCACGGGTGAGAGACGCACCCAGATCACCGATGACGTCGGCATTTTCTTCTTCCCCAACCTGCTCGTCGGCGATTACACGATCACTGTCGAATTGCCCGGCTTCAAGAAGTACACACGCGAGAACGTGCAGGTCAGCGCCAATAACATATCGCCTGTTCGCGCAGAGCTGGAGGTTGGAGTCATCCAGGACTCGATCGTTGTCACGACCGGTGAAGAAGTCGTTAATGCGTCGACGGCGCAGCTGGTGGGCGTAACGACCCGGAACGTTGTCGACCTGCCCAATCCTGTTCTGTCTGGCAATCCCAACAACATCGCAATCCTTGCGCCGGGCACGACAACCATGCCGGGTGGCGTCGCTGGACATGGCGGCTCGATCGGCGGGAATCGCCCCCGGAACAATAACTTTGTTGTCGACGGGGTCGATAACAACGATCCGAGCACAACCGGAATCCTCACACCTGTCATTGCCGAAGCGGTTCAGGAATTCACGCTCATCACAAATCAGTTCAATGCCGAATACGGGCACTCTACCGCCGGGCAGTTCATCACGACGACACAGTCGGGAAGCAATAACTTTCACGGTGGAGCGTGGTGGTACAACCAGAACCGTCACACCAATTCACTCGACAACCTGAGACGCGCTGCAACGCCGGAGGGCGGCGAGAAGCCGCGCTATGACTGGAACCGTTTTGGTGGCCGCCTTGGCGGTCCGATCATGAAGGAGAAATGGTTTTTCTTCGGTGCATATGAATACCAGAACAAGACGCTGGATGCGTCGTCGTCGAGCATAATCCGTGTTCCAACGGCATCTGGACTTGCAGCTCTCCAAACACTTGCCAACACTGCGGGAACGGGCGTCAGTCCGATCAATGTGGGCATCTTGAGCCAACACGTTCCCGTTGCGAGCGTCCAGACCGGGACAATTAATGTTCAGGATCAGGCTACAAATACAGCCGTGCCGATTGGCGTTGGCCCGCTGGATACCCTGACACCCAATTTCGATCGAACACACCTGTTCCTCGGCAATAGCGACTTTCTCATTGGCAAACATCACCTCAGCGGCCGTTATAGCCACAGCAGCAATAAGTTCATCGTCCCCGGCACACTTCCCGTGCCCGGATTTAACGCGGACGCGGACATCGGTACGCACCGGATTGTCTTCAGCGATGTCTTCATCGTCGGAC
>DASTBJ010000826.1:0-10198 GCA_035712125.1 Terriglobia bacterium | reverse complement strand
CGATTTCACGGCCCTCGGCGTCGTTCATGGGAATTTCTGAAGGCCTTACCATCCGCAACGTTCCGGTCGACGAGTTAAAACTCGAGGGGGGTCTCAGCACGAACTCTTCGGGCGTAAAGGAAATTACCGGGAAACTCAGTGGAACCGTTCATCCGCTCACGACGCTCCAACCGGCAGGAACACTGCTTCAGGGGTTTCAATCCATCAACGTTTCCGCGAACGGTACGTTCCGGGAAAACATTCTGACGATAGAAGACCTTCAGGCTCAGTCCAGTGCTTCCACCGTCTCCGGCGCGAAATTTCAAGTGAACTTCGCGGATAAACAAATCGGCGGCACCATACCGACCTTCCGCCTGGACTTGACTGATGTTTCTTCCGAAGTCACTGGCAATGCCTATCTCTCTGCCGATGCCGCCGGCACGATCGACCAACCCACCGCCGCATTCAAAGTTTCCTCGGATGGGTTGGATATCCGCGGGAACCATATCGACGCGGTTGAAATAGAAGGCACATTTGCAAACGACTTACTAGTCGTCACGAACCTGGAAGCTCGCCGTGCGGAGGGCGTGGCCAACGCCACTGGAAGCTTCAATCTGGCTACGCAGGACGTCCAGGGTCAGGCGATTGTGACGAACCTGAAGATCGTCGAGGTGCCTGACTTGTCTGGAACAGCCTTCCTGAAGGCGCAGATCAAAGGCAGCTACCAATCTCCCGCCATTGAGTTCAACGGAGACCTTCGGGACGTCCTCTATAAGGACCAAGAGCACGGCAATGTCCGTTTCGAAGGCTCGACGGATCTCAAGACAGCGACACTGCAGGCCACCTCCGGCAAGTATGCTGCGAGCCTCACTGGCCAAATTCGTTTGGAGGCACCGTATGCATTCACGGCCGGTCTGATCTCCAATCAAAGCCGGATTACCTATGGAGAATACGACGTGATGGCCGACGGTCGGGCACGAATCTCAGGCGAAGCTCAACCATTCAAGCCGACCCAAATCGAGCTCGAAAACTTTCACGTGCGGGGCGAAGGGGTCGAGCTCATGGCAAACGGTCCGATCAATCCGGGAACCGAGGTTCAACTCAGGGTGAATCTCGCAGAACTCCCGATTCAGGGCGTCGAACTCGAGGGGATGGCGCGGGGCCTTGCGACGATAAGCGGCAATTGGAGGGATCCCTCAATCAAAGGTAGCCTGGCAACGGAAGGGGCTACCGTTCGAATACCCCAGATGACCGAACCGGCAGCCGTATCGGCTCGTGTCGAGTTCACGGGGCGAGATCTCTCCATTCCGGAACTGCGGGCTACTTATGCGGGAGCGACTGCCACCATCACAGGAAATGGATCGTGGTCGGGCTCGGGAAAGATTCAGTTCCGTGTTGCCGACATCCGTCCGGAGAATCTCGCGCCGGGAAAAGGCATAACTGGAACAGCCGAGCTGGAAGGTGAAATCGATATCGCAAACTTGAGCCTCGACGGCATCAGCGGTCACGCAAAAGTCCCGGTGCTCTCGATCAAGGTTCGCGATGCGGAAATTCACCAGAAACAGCCCCTGGAAGTGGAATTCCGCAACCAGTTGCTCACAGTAACGCAGTTTGAACTCGAAGGTCTTGAAACCTACGCACGAATCACCGGCCATGCCGATCTCCGCGATCGGTCGCTCCACTTCGACGCAGACGCAGATACCGATCTCGCGATTTTGGAACCGTTCATTCCGAATTCCCGGCCGGATGGCCGAGTGAAGACACGTCTCGCTCTTCGTGGAACACCGGAAAAACCCGACCTCGAAGGCGAAATCAGCATCTCAGATGGTCAGCTAATCATCGATAGGCCAGACGTTGACCTGAGTAAGCTGAATGTTGAAGCCGAACTGCGTGGTAATCGTCTCGAAATTAAAAAAGCGGGCGGCCTGTTCAATGGCGGACCGTTCGAAGCATCAGGGGGAACCGGCGTCTCCGGCACAGGGTTGCAGGATGCCGTTTTCCGCGTGAAGGCAGAGCGTTCACAACTTGAATATCCAGAGGGTCTACAAAGCGAAACTACTTCGGAACTCACGCTTACCGGAACCATGCCGAACCTGACGCTGGCGGGCCGCGTCGATGTCCTGAACGCGATCTATCAGAAGGATTTCAAACTCGGCCAGGAGCTCTTTTCCAGGATCACAAACTCGTCGCGCTTGATCGGCCCCACAGTTGAGGCTGGCGGTATGGCGGATCAAATTCGGCTGGAAATCGAAGTTCAAACCCCGGGGCCTATCGTTGTCAAAAACAACGTCGCGGAACTCGAGGCCGAAGGGACGTTCAGGGTGCGCGGCACCGTTGCCAATCCCATCCTTCTTGGCCGTGCGGTTGTGGCAGAGGGCGGTGAACTCTATTTTGGGCCTACCCTCAGCAGCGAGGACCTGACGCAACGGAGCGATCGGTACAGCATCGAACGTGGATCCATCGATTTCAATAACCCGTTGCGAACGGATCCGGAACTGGACTTCCGCGCAACGCACGAACTGGAGATCAAAGACGAGCGGTACCTGATTACCCTGGAGGTAACTGGAACCCCGGAAACGCTTAAACCTCGATTAACCTCCGACCCCTACCTGGAAGAAAACGATATCGTGACCATGCTGCTGACAGGCCGTACCTTCGAGGAACTCCAGGGCACCTATGCCAATTTTGCCGGCGAACAGGCCTTGGGGTACGTATCGGGCCAACTCAGCGAACGCGTGCTTAACCAGGCCGGAAATGTCGTCGGCTTGAGCACTGTTCGCATCGATCCGGTGTCTGTGGCCGAACAAACGGACCTCGGCGCAAGACTGACGATTGCCAAGGAAGTCACCGATGAGTTTGAAATGGTCTACTCGCATACCTTAAACGACGCGAAGAACCAGACATGGATTCTTTCGTATAAACCTTTCGAGAACCTCGTTTTTCGCGGAGTCAGCGACGCGGATCAGAACGAAGCCATCGTTGACGTCAAACATGACCTGAAATTCGGCGGTGGAGATCCCCTGCTGAAACGAAAGCAGCCCGCAAGCGAAATTCGGCTTCGGAATGTCACCTTCGCGGGAACGCATTTTGGGGAAAAAGAGCTGCAAAAACAGGTAACGAAAGAAGGAAGCCCTTTCGGTCCCTACCGCGTCAGCCAGGATGTCCGTAATATCCGCCGCTTTCTCGCGAGTCAGGGATTTCCGCAATCTAAAGTCCAGGCGCAACAGACTACGGATGCTCGTAACGCTGACGTGCACTTTGATATTACGGAAGGCCCGAAAATTCTGCTCGCGTATGAGGGGGCAGAGGTTCCGGAAAGCGTCCGTAAGGAGATTCAGCAACTCTGGGCGTTGCGTTCCTCCGATGCAGGTTCGCTACGTGACAGCACAGCGGAACTGCTACGACATTTTCGGTCACAAGGTTATCTGCAGGCGAAAGTCTCTGCCCCGGATCCGGTAACAACCGTGGATGGGCGACATTACACCTTTAAAATCGAACCGGGGTTCAGGTTCGACAAGCCATTGTGGGTTTTCAAAGGTATCGAGCCAATGGATATCCCGGAGCCTGCGGGCGAGGTCCTCGAGAATCCCGTGGCCGTGAAGCAGCGTATTGAAGCTCAATACCGCAGCAATGCGTACCTTGACGTCAGTTCCACAGTTCCTGAACTGATCGTTCTCGGCACAAAAGCACACTTCGAAGTTACGGTTAATACGGGAAAACCGTATACGGTGGGAAGCATCGAATTCGAAGGCATCGAAGCCTTCACTGCGCAACACCTCCGAGAAGTCGTAGGGGGGGCGGACTCTAAGTCGGAAACTTCCAAACCTGTCCCCTTCACGTACCAGTGGCTGGAAACAGCACGGCAGCACCTGACCAGTGAATATTGGGGAAATGGCTACAACGACGTTCAGATTGTCCCGTCAACAAGCCAGAATTCCGAACTGGCCACTGCTACGGTTCGATTCACAATCACAGAGGGCGAACTTCAGCGGATCGAAGCCATCGAAATCGTTGGCCGGCCGCTCACGAGCCGCGCCTTTATCGAGCGCCAGTTCGAATTTAAGAAAGGTGATCCGGTTGACCAGACCAAAATAAACCTCACCCGCAAGAAGCTGTACGACACGCGTTTGTTCAGGCGCGTCGAGATCGAGATGGTGCGCGGGACGACCGGTTATATCGCTCGTGTCGTGCTGACAGAAAATGCTCCCTGGCAATTGCGCTATGGTCTTGCCGTCACCGAGCATCTGGATGACGGAGAACGTGACACCGGGGTCACTGCAGATCTAACGTACAAAAACCTTTTCCGCCGGGGAGTCATCACCGGAGTCAGCGGCAAGGTGGACGCGGACGACCGCGATCTGCGGTGGTTTATAAGCTTTCCCCAGATTCTCGGCCGCAAGGTCAACACAAGTCTGACGTTCTTCCGAACCATCGAAGACGCGGATACCGAAGACCTGGTGGATTACTGGGGCGGCACCATCCAGCAGCAATGGCGCTTCGGCCAGCATTACGTGCTCTCCTACGACTACAGCAACAGAAAGGTATTGAGGGGAGAGAGAGACCCTGAGAACCCCACGAAGGCGGACGAGGAGGATACCATTCTCGATGATCCAAGGATTCCGATCGCGAGGTTCGATGTCTCGGTTTCGCGAGACACCCGTGACGACATCCTCAATGCAACACGCGGAACGTTTCTTTCAAACAGTTTCGAAATCGCACCGAAGGGGATCGGCTCGTCGGTCGAGTTCATCCGCAATTACTCTCAGTTCATGCATTTCAGACCTGTAAAAAGATTCGTTTTCGCCAGCGCCATTCGCTTTGGTGTCGCCCAGTCACTTGGCGATGACACGCTGGATACCACGCTTCAATTCCGAACAGGCGGCAGCACCACTGTTCGTGCATTCGAAAAGGATGAACTCACGAACGCTCCGGGCGATTATGAACTCGTCCTGAACGGCGAGTTCCGATTCCCGATTTTCTGGTGGTTCAGCGGGGCGACATTCATCGATGCCGGCCAGGTCGCTGTGCGGAGTAAAGACCTCTTCAAATTTCGCTACGGACCGGGCATCGGTATTCGCATCGATACGCCGTTCCTCATGTTTCGTACCGACCTCGGCATCAACGTCGATCCGAGAGACGGGGAAGCCAAAGGCCGCTGGTGGTTTGGCATCGGCCAGGCGTTCTAGACTGTCGGCGCGTCGTCGAGCAAGGCTTCCTTCAAGAGGTCATCGGCCGACCGCACAAATCCTCGCACCTGCGGCAACAGGAGAGCAACACTGAAAGACGGCAGAATCCGTTCCAGCAGAGTAACCAACGCATGTGTTCCCCGCTGTTTTGAACTCCTGTCCAGAAGCCACCACAAGATGATCGCAAGATGCAGCAGGTAAAGCAGCCGGCCGAGCGCCTCGCCGAGCTTTGCTGGCGCATCGGACGATCCACAGGCCGCGTCCAGAAAGACTTTTTCTACTCTTCTCCTCGAAAACGCCATTTGGGCCGAGAACACGCCTTCATTCGGGTTACCGACCAGCTCCGGCGCCAGTGACGCGAGTGTCGTTCGATAGGGGCCCAGGACCTCCAGACATGTTCTTAACGCGAAGATAAATCGGTCCCGCCACTTGCCGGGTCTCATCGCTGCTGCACGAGCAGCGTACTGCTCCGACAGTTCCTCGTAAAAGGCACAAAGTACCGCGCGCTTGCTCGGAAAATACTTATAAAGAAGTCCGACGCTGACTCCCGCGGTATCCGCGACCTCCCGCAGTGTCGTCGCCTCATATCCCTTGCGGCCAATCAGTTCGATGGCCGTTTCGTAAAGCTTCTTTCGGGCTTCCATTCCCTGAACCGTGACACCCGGCGGCCGCCCTCGGCCGCGGGGTTTGGTTTCTTCGGGAGGCCCATCCTGCCGATTGACTTTATTGGTAAACATGTTTACTAATATTAGCTATGAACCGTGAGGCGGCGCAAGAGGTCGGGCAACATTTAATTCTCTACGATGGAGTCTGTGGTCTGTGCAACCGGCTGGTGACGGAGGTCCTTGCCCGCGACCCGAAAGGTTTGTTTCACTTCGCGTCCCTGCAAAGTTCCTTGAGTCGAAGGCTGCTCGAGGCACACGGGAAGAACCCCGATGTACTCGAAAACATGTACTGCGTTGCGGACTACAAATCGCGCTCGCCTCTGTTGCTTGGCCGCGCGAGGGCGGCGCTTTTCGTCATTTCAGGTCTGGAGAGCCCCTGGCGTTACCTTCGCGTATTCGGTGTCCTGCCAACATTCATTCTTGATGCGGTTTACTCGGTCGTGGCGCGTTACCGCTATCGGGTCTTTGGCAAAGTCGATCGATGCCTGATGCCGAGTCCAGACTACGCAAGGAGGTTCCTCGACGTATGAAAATTGTCATTCCCGGGGGCAGCGGACAAGTGGGCGCCGTTCTCGCTCGCGAGTTTCATGCGGGCGGTCACGATGTCACTGTGTTGAGCCGGAAGGCACGTGTCGCACCGTGGAAAGTCCTTACGTGGACGGGGGACGCATGTGGCGACTGGCTTCGATCGATTGAGGGCAGCGATGTCGTCATCAACCTCATCGGTCGAAGCGTCAATTGCCGGTATACACCGGCCAATCGGGAAGAGATTTTTAATTCCCGGGTGCAATCGACGAGAACCCTGGGCAAGGCTATTGCGGGCGCGTCAAAGCCACCCCGAGTATGGCTGCAGGCGAGCACGGCGACAATTTATGCTCACCGCTATGATGCCGCGAACGACGAGTTCACGGGAATCCTCGGAGGTAACGAGGCGAACGTGCCGTCTGCCTGGCGATTCAGCATCGATGTCGCGAAAGCATGGGAACAGGCCGCGAACGAGTGTGAAACGCCCCACACCCGCAAGGTGCTCATGCGTTCGGCCATAACACTGAGTCCGGATTCCGGCGGAATTTTCGACACGCTCCTTCGGCTGGTTCGATTCGGCCTGGGCGGCAAGGCGGGGGACGGCAGACAGTATGTATCCTGGATCCACGAAGCGGACTTCTGTCGCGCTGTTCACTGGCTGATCGATCGCGACAACATCAGCGGGCCCGTCAACCTGGCCTCGCCCTTTCCTGTCCCATACATCGAATTTCAGCGGATCTTGCGGAATGCGTGGGGGGCGCCCTTCGGGCTTCCCGCGACACGATGGATGGTCGAGCTTGGCGCTAGATTGCTGAGAAGCGAAAGCGAACTGGTCTTAAAGAGCCGGCGCGTCGTTCCAGGACGGCTTCTCGAGGACGGTTTTCGATTCGCCTATCCGATGTGGTCCGACGCGGCTCGCGATCTCTGCGAGCGGTGGCGGCTGTCGCAACGGCCAGCCTAGACCTGTATCGTCGAGATCTCCCTTTCGAGATCTGCGATTGCAGACGTAATCTGGTTTCTTCGGGCCGGATGACGGACGCTTCCCAGCTGGCGCGACAGTTCCTTGTGTGCCAGCTTCAGCGACTCGATCTTGCGGGCGCGTTCGGGGTTTGCGACTTTCGGGCGCTTCGCCTCCTCCCGAGCCATCTGCAGTTCTTCAATGCGTTCCTGTATGCGGGATTCCGCATCAACCAGAGCCTCTCCAGAGTCACCCATCGTTCCTCCTTGCGCATTGCCGCATGCCGTTCGCGCCTGCAGGCGGCACCATCTTGTGGCGAGCTTAGCATGAGGCCTTCGAGGTCAACGGATCGTTTGCAACCACAAGTAAGTGTCCCGGTTCTAGCCTTGAAAAGATTGCGAGGCTTAAGGTATCGTTCGACTTCGCGCACGGCTAAGTACGATCCGATGAATGTAAAAACGGTGAATTCGACCCCACTCGCCAACCAGCGCTCGGACGTCCCCGCGGCCGAGACCCAGGTCCGCATTCTTTATTACCTGAAGCTTACTCGCGCACTCGAAGACCGTATCGAACGAAAGCTCTACCGGCAGGGCAAGGTCCTCGGGGGCGTGTATGTGGGCCGCGGACAGGAAGCGATTGCCATAGGAAGCTGCATCGACTTGCGTCCGGATGACGTCGTCTGCCCCTCGCATCGCGATATGGGTGCATATCTCCTGAAAGGTATGGATCTTCGCACCATTCTTGCGCAGTACATGGGGAAGAAGACCGGTCCGACAAAGGGCAAGGACGGCAATCTCCATATGGGCAGCCTGGATCACAATTTGATCGCATTCATCAGTATGCTCGGTGACAGCATCCCGGTCGCCGCCGGCATCGGCCTGTCCTTCAAAATGCGCGGGCAGGATCGCGTGGTGATCTGCCCGTTCGGCGATGGAGCCACCAGCCGCGGGGACTGGCATGAAGGCGTAAACATGGCGTCGGTGTTCAAATGCCCGGTGGTCTATCTGTGCAACAACAACCAGTATGCCTACTCCACGCCGCTCGAACGCCAGATGGCTGTCGAGAACGTTGCAGACCGAGCCGCGGCGTACGGAATGCCTGGTGAGATTGTGGACGGAAACGATGTCCTTGCCGTCTGGGATGCCGCCCGGCGCGCTATCGCGCGCGCTCGCGCCGGTGAAGGCCCGACACTGATTGAATGCAAGACTTTCCGCATGACCGGTCACTCTGCTCACGATGACGCAAGTTATGTGCCTCCGGAACTCTTCCAGTTCTGGGAAGAACGGGACCCGATCCGGCGTTTGGAACGCAGCCTTCTGAAACGCGGCTTGATCACTACGGACGAGATCGAAGAAATGCAGCAACGAATCAACTCTGAAATCGATGAGGCGGTCCAGCAGGCGGAACAGGATCCGTACCCCGATCCGAGCGATTGCGTGCGCGGTGTGTACGACGGACAGTAATCATGGCCCTCACAACCTACGTTGAAGCCATCCGGCAGGGAATCTGGGAAGAAATGGAACGTGACGAGAACGTGTTCGTTCTCGGCGAAGACGTCGGCATCTACGGCGGCGCCTTCAAGGTCACGGACGGCATGCTCGAGAAGTTCGGCGAATCGCGTGTGGTCGATACACCCATCTCGGAGTCTGGAATTGTCGGCGCCGCGATTGGCGCTGCGCTGATGGGGATGCGGCCCGTTGCCGAGATGCAGTTCGCCGACTTCATCTCCTGCGGGTTTGATCAGATCACAAATTTCGCCGCAAAGTGCCGGTACCGCTGGGGCGCCCCTGTGCCCATGGTGATCCGCGGGCCGAGCGGCGGCGGCATCCACGGCGGGCCATTCCACTCGCAGAATCCGGAGATGTACTTCGTGCACACGCCGGGTTTGAAGGTCGTATGCCCTGCGACAGCCTATGACGCAAAGGGATTGATCAAGTCCGCTATCCGCGATAACGACCCGGTTCTCTTCTTCGAACACAAGTTTCTGTACCGGCGCATCAAGGAAGCGCTGCCTCCGGAAGATTTCACGGTTCCGATCGGCAAGGCAATAACACGACGAAAGGGCCGGGACATCTCCGTGATCACCTATGGCGCGATGGTCTACATCGCCCTGGATGCTGCAAAGGAACTCGAGAAGGAAGGCATCGAACTCGAGGTTGTGGACCTTCGATCCCTGTTGCCTTATGACCGCGAGGCCGTGCTGGAAACGGCAAAGAAAACCAGCAAAGTGATCCTGCTTCATGAAGACACCAGGATCGGGGGATTCGCGGGCGAACTGGCTGCGCTGATCTCCGAAGAAGCGTTCGATTACCTCGATGGTCCGATTCGACGGATTACCGCACCCGACACACCGGTTCCGTACAGTCCGCCTCTCGAAGAATTCTTTCTTCCCAAAGTGTCGGATGTGACTCGCGTGGCGCGGGAGCTCCACGCCTACTGATCGAAGACAATGGCCGAAACCAAAGTCATCATGCCCCAGATGGGCGAAAGCATCTTTGAAGGCACGTTGACACGCTGGCTGAAAAAGCCGGGCGACACCGTGAAGCGCGACGAGCCGCTGTTTGAGATCTCCACGGACAAAATCGACTCCGAAATCCCCGCTCCAGCGTCAGGCACGCTCCAGCAGATCCTCGTTCAGGAAGGCCAGACGGTCGAGATCAACACCGTTGTCGCAATTATCGGCGATGGAAGCGCCCGGGCAGCCGAGCCCGCTGCTCCAGCGGCCACAGCGCAGGGGATCAATGCTCCGAAGCCACAGCCTCAGATACCCTCGCCCGCTGCCGAGGAGAGAGATGACGAGACAGCGCCAGGGCATGTCTCACCGGTTGTACGCCGGCTGGCGCAAGAGCACGGAATCGACCTTGGCGAACTCGCCGGAAAAGGCA
>DASTBJ010000825.1:0-3707 GCA_035712125.1 Terriglobia bacterium | reverse complement strand
GGGCTTTTTCCGGAACCCCGAGGCATTCGACATTCTCAAGCGCAAGGTATTTCCCAGGCTTCTGCAACAGCGCGGCGACGACCTGGTTCGGGTGTGGGTGCTGGGTTGTAGTACCGGGCAGGAAGCGTATTCCATAGCGATGGTTTTTGCAGAATCCTCGGACAACGCTCCGCGTCCACGTAAACTCCAGGTGTTCGCCACCGATCTTAACGACGCCCTGCTGGACAAGGCCCGCCACGGCGTTTACGCACGCAACCTGACCCAGGAAGTGACGCCGGAACGCCTGCGGAGGTTTTTTGTCGAGGAGGAAGGGGGCTATCGCATCAGCAAGTCCCTGCGCGAAATGGTTATTTTCGCGCGGCAGAATCTCATCAACGATCCTCCGTTTTCGCGCATTGACCTCATCACTTGCCGCAATCTCATGATCTATCTCGAGCCGAGCCTTCAGCGGAAGGCAATTCCGGCGTTCCACTATGCCCTCAAGCCGGACGGGTTTCTTTTTCTGGGCGCGTCGGAATCCGTCGGAGGTTTCACCGATCTTTTCGAGCCATTCGATAAGACGCACCGGATCTATTCCAGAAAGGCGGCGCCGCCGCGCTTGTTCCAGCTTCCTGTCAAAGCCAACCCCGTCGAAAGGACCGCAGCCACGGCGGCACGTAAGGTGAGCCAATCGCTGTCTGCACCAGCAGGAAGTCAGACTACGGAAAGCTTTCGTGGCGAAATCAGCCCAGAGCGGGAAGCCGACCGTGTGGCCGTTAGCCGATTCGCTCCCTGCGGAGTACTCGTTAATGCCGACCTTCAGGTTTTGCAGTTCCGCGGAACGACCGATGCATACCTCCAGCAACCCACCGGCAAAGCCAGTTTCGACGTTCTCAAGATGGCCCGCGAAGGTTTGATGCTGCCGCTCCGCGCCACGATAAACAAGGCGAAAAATGAAGACAGAATCGTTCGCCGGGAAGGTATACGACTCCCGCAAGGAAACAAGACCCGAATTGCGGACATCGAAGTCATTCCTCTGAGGAATCTGAAAGAGCGCTGCTTTTTGATCGTCTTTGAGGAGACCGGTGTAAGGAAACTCTCCGGCAGCGTTTTCTCTGAACCGCCGGAAACTCGTGGGAAGACAGCCGGCCCCGGGAAAGAAGCGGCCCGTCGCATCGCCGAGTTGGAGTCCGAACTAAAGGAGACGCGCGAGTACCTGCAGTCCGTTCATGAACGGCAGGAGGCTGCTAACGAAGAATTGCAGGCATCGAATGAGGAAGTCCAGTCCGCCAATGAGGAATTACAGAGCGTCAACGAAGAGCTGGAAACATCGAAAGAAGAGCTCGAGTCGGCGAACGAAGAACTGACGACCATCAACGAGGAAATGTCCAGCCGCAATCTCGAACTCAACCGTCTTAACAGCGACCTGGTCAACATTCAGACTTCGGCGCGTCTCCCCATTGTGTTGCTTGGCCGCGATCTGACGATCCGTCGCTTCAGCGCCCAGGCTGAAAAACAGTTCAACTTGCTGGCAGCCGACGTCGGACGCCCATTCAACCATGTCCGTCACAATCTGGTGTGGGACGAGGAGCAGAAATCCGGCGCCGATATCGACAGTTTTATTGCCGACGTGATTGCCAGCGTACAAGAGCGAGAGCGGGAGGTGCGGAACATCGAGGGTCGGTGGTATTCCCTGCGCGTCCGCCCTTACCTGACAGCCGACAACAAAGTCGACGGTGCGGTGCTGGTACTAGTCGACATCAGTGACCTTAAACGTACGGAACAGACCATCGCAGGAGCGCGCGACTTTTCCGAAGCCATCATTCGTACCGTAAGGGATCCCTTGCTCATTCTTAACGCGGACCTGCGCGTGCACATGGCGAACGATGCGTTCTACAAGACGTTCCATGTTCACCGCGAGGAATCTTCGGGCCGCAGGGTCTTTGAGCTCGGCAATCATCAGTGGAACATTCCCAAACTGCGACAGCTGCTGGAAGAGATTCTGCCTCGCAAAAGTTTCTTTGATGATTTCGAGGTGACCCATGAATTCGAAAGCATCGGCCGCCGGACGATGCTGCTGAACGCGCGTCAACTGACCATTCCCGGCCAGCCTGAAAGAATCCTCCTCGGTATTCAGGATGCGACCGAAACCCTCAGCTTCCAGGCCGCAGCACGGGAGGACGCGGAGAAATTCAAGGTGTTGTTCGAGCGCAGTCCGCTTCCCAAGTGGACGCTCGATCCAAACACGCTGAGCTTTCTCAATGTTAACAATGCGGCCGTCGAAAACTATGGCTACAGCCTTGAAGAATTCCTGCAAATGACACTACTGGACGTGCTCACGGACGAAGCCCGGGAATCACTCCAGGCTGAGCATAATCGAGTCCCGTCTCGCTTACCGGAAAGAGCCATCTATCAACATCAAAAGAAGAGCGGCGAAGTCATCTATGTGGAAGTGCGGGTCAATGAGATCACTATTGCAGGCAAGCTCGCGTGGCTCGCGAGCAACAACGACATCACCGAGCTCCAACGCGCCGAGCAGGCGCTAAAGGCTCTCAATGAGACCTTGACAACAGAGTTGGCTTCGACGCTTCAGTTGCAGGAGACGAGCACCCAGCTGATTGTTGAGGACGTGCCGGACGGCCTGTTTCATCAGGCTTTGAACGCCGCCGTCACGATCATGCACTCCGATATGGCGAGCATTCAAATGGTCGATGAGGAACGGGACGCACTGCGGCTGTTGGCGTCTCGTGGCTTCGAACCCGACTTTAACCACACCTTTAAATGGGTACGCCGGGATACGCAGACCTCGTGCAGTGTTGCCTGGCAGGAGCGGCATCGCGTGATCGTTCCCGATGTGGAAGCCTGGGCATACCTTGTTGACAGTCAAGCATTGGAAGATCATCGAAAGGCCGGCATCCGGGCCGTGCAGTCCACGCCGCTGATCTCTCGCAACGGGCGGATCATCGGTGTGATCTCAACACACTGGCGCAACCCGTACGAGCCTGAGGAGTCCGCCCTTCGTCTTATCGACATACTCGCGCGTCAGGCGGCGGACCTTATTGAACGGAATAAAGCCGAGGAGGCTCTGAGAGAATCAGACCGTCGCAAGAGCGAATTCATTGCCGTCCTGGCCCATGAACTTCGCAATCCGCTTTCTCCTATCCGAAGTGCACTGGAAATCATCCAGAATACCGCGAGCACCGTAGAAGACGTTCACGCGGCAACTGCAATGATGGAACGTCAGGTCGGTCAGGTGGTTCGCCTTGTCGACGATTTGCTCGATATGAGCCGTATCAGCCGCGGAAAGGTAGAGCTTCGCAAAGAGCCTATCGACGTAGGGCTTGTGATAAACCAGGCTGTCGAAGCCATCCAAACCCATGTGAAAAGCAAGGAACTCCAATTAGTCGTTACTTTGCCGCCCGATCCGATATACCTGAATGCCGATCCCGTACGTCTCGGTCAGATCGTGGTCAATCTCTTGAACAACGCGTGCAAGTTCACGGACAAAGGCGGCAACATCTGGCTCACTGCGGAAATCGAAAGCTCGCGCGACAACGTCCTCGTTAAAGTACGCGACAGCGGCATCGGCATCGACCTGAGTCAGATTCACCGCATCTTCGATATGTTTACTCAGGTTGAGGGTCCCATGCAGCGGACGCAGGGTGGGCTTGGCATCGGCCTCGCACTGACGAAGAACCTGGTAGAACTGCATGGCGGCGAATTACACG
>DASTBJ010000824.1:0-11557 GCA_035712125.1 Terriglobia bacterium | reverse complement strand
CGGTTTTTTTCTCGTCTCGCTCGCAGGTTTGTCGGGCCACTTCGCAGATCGCTACGCCCCGTGATAGTCTTCGCCCGTGCTCGATTCCGGCCGCCGATGACCGATCCCGCCGTTCCTTACAAGCGCGGCCGAGTGGGGAGTTAGTGAATGAGACGGCTGCTGTTCTCAGTGGTCATTCTAGCCTTCCTGCTGTTTGTCGGAACGAGCGTCTATCAAATTCTCTATAGTGACTGGCTTGTAGTGTGCCAGGCCAATCCCAGTCCTCCTATATCGTCGTGCATGAAGTACAGGTCTGAAGCGTTGCGCTTCATTGACACCTTGGAAAGCTCCGGTTGGACTTGCAAGATGACGCGTGCGAATTGTAGTCCGTGATCGCCTCGCCCAGTGAGCACGGGCGGAATTCGGATTCCTGGGGCGCGTGTCGGCTGCTCTGCTGTCAGGTGTGTACGAACAAGGTTTCGGAGTCGGTTAAAAAGCGCGACATTTTACAATTTGGATCGCACAAGGAGGGCGGATGCACGCCTACAAATGGGACACGGTCGCGGTTGAACAGCTCACAGAAAAGATCAAACGGAGGATTATCGCCGGGAGCTACGAGATGCTTGTACGCTGGGAATTCGTCAGGGGCGCGGTTGCGGCACGCCACAGCCATCCCCATGAACAAATCGTCGTGATGGTGCGGGGCAAGCTGAGGCTCGTTGTCGGAGATGCGGAAACCATCCTTGGCCCCGACGACATCGTCGTGATTCCGCCGAACACGCCGCACGAGGCCGAGGCCCTTGAAGATGCCGTTGTCATCGATATCTTCAGCCCGCCGAGGGAAGACTTCCTTAGGGGCGACGGCCCGCCGGCATACCTGCAGTAAATCCGTCGTCGGCGATACCTGCCTGTCTGTATCAAGAAAACCGGGGCCAGAGGTTGTCGCCTCTGGCCCCGATTGTTTCGTCTGTTGCTTTTTGTTCTTACTTAATGTGTTTCCGGAAGCCGATACCGATTCCCAACAGTCCAGCGCCCAACAGCAACAGGCTGGCGGGTTCCGGCACGGTTGTGGTTCCAGACGAATATAAATCGATGTGGCTGACTCCATTGGATAGAGGGCCGACGGTGACGAGGTTATCGAACTCACTGTCGAAATATGCAGCCCAATTGTCACCGTACTTCACAACCACGTAGTCGAAAACAACGCCCGGGTTGAAGTTCGTCAACGACGTTCCTCCGCCTCCGGGGTTCTGAATGGTTGAGCCGACCTGGATCAGGTTCCCAGCCCCTGGAGAGGCAAAACCAAGCAGTCCGGCGAGCCAGTTCAGCTGTGTTGTCGGGTTTGAATTGATCAAGTTGGATCCGGGATTCGTATCGGAGCCTGTCCAGAAAGCTCCGACATCGGGTGGGTCGATATCGACGACGAGAGTGTCCGCGAAGGCGGGAGTAACCGCCACCGATAAGACCACTGCCAGCGTGAGCAAAAATCTTCGGGAACTCTTCATCATGGTCTCCTTTGTATTAAGTGCAAGGTTCAAGGCACCTTGGTAGTCGCAATCGCCATACCATAGTCACACCTTTGATTATGCTGGACTTAACACCTAGGTGCCGATCGGACACCGTAAGGTTTTCCGACGGTTCATCTCTGCCGACCACGGCAAAACACCTATAGATACAGCGCTTGCCCACGTGGATGCACTTTTGTAAAGGATTGTTACACGGGACGCTGCGTAAGCATTTGATAGGCTTGGGCTTGCCTTGGATTTTTTCCAGTGGAAAAAATGACGAGCTTTTCATCCCCCGATGGTGCCTCTCCAGCGTGTATCTGAAGGTGATGGATGTCAGGATTTCTGTGGCACGTTCCATCTATGGGTTGGTTCCTGCGCCTGTCACATCATCACCACGCGAGCAGGAAGCTCCAAAACGCAGGAGAGACAATGCACAAGATCACAGGACGAGCATTACCGACAGTCGCGGCGATTCAGGCGGAAGCCGCCCGCGTGGAATCCATGATTGCGGCGTCGACTCAACGGATTGAGTCTGCCCAGACCGACATTCGCTCCGCCATGCACCTCCAGGTTTGCCGGGCCGAATTGCATGCGTATCTGGCCGGCTTACTCTACTCCCTCGGCCAGACCGACCTCCTGGGCCGGCATCTGGTCGCTACCGATCCCACCCTTTCTGACGTCGAAGTCTCCGGATATCAAGATGTTGCCGAGGACGACGCACCCCGGCTATACGAATGCTTCGAATGCTGATGTCCTCAAGGCTGGTCTTTTGAACAGCTTAAGCCGTCTATTCAATCTGGCAGCCAGGATTTTAAAGATAGATCTTGAAAGACCTGAGCCTAGAATGGCCGAGCCGCCTGGGAGTCCAGGCACGTTTGGAGGACCTGTGAAGTCGGAAACCGTGCGTTTGGATGACGCATCGCAGGAGGCTGCGATGGATTCGCAATCTGGCCAGTTACCGAAATGGGATCGGCTGATTCAGGGCGTTCGCGCCCTCGAGCAGTGGTACGCAGCCGACTTTGAGAAGCGCATCGCTGCGGTCCTGCCGCTGTTGGAGAGCCAAATCCGGCAGGAGCTGCGCGAAGAATTTACTGCGGACCTCAGCACGCAAACCGAACGGATGCGTCAGCAGTTCGAAGAGAGCGTCTACGCGCAGTTCAGCAAGTGGGATGTGCACAGGCAATTGCTCGAAAGGGAGATTGCCGAGCTTCGAAAGAAGGCCCCCGGCAACGAACTGCTCGAGGAGATTTCGTCCACCGAAAAGGCCCTTGCCGCTTCTACGGATAAAGCCAGCCAGGAGGTCCAGCAGTTGATGCCTGACGCAGCGTCCGTCAGCCGGATGCTGGAAGCTCGCGTCGACGAAATGGTCTTGAAAGCGTATCTGCGCGGTTTGAAGTTCCGTCTCGAAGAGAAATAGCCTACCGGCGGGCCGTCTCGGTGGACTTGTTTCTGCTGAGAGTCTCGGTTCTGATGAATCCCGCGAGTTCCTCATCGCCAGCAGTCACGAAGGTCCAATTCTGACCCGCAGTGCTCACCACAAAAACAGGTTCAACGACGGCGCCTTTCGACAGCCGCGCGACAACCGGACCGCCCGTGGTATTCGTCCGATACAGGGTTGCGTCTTCCGCAGCGACCTTCACGACATGCCGGGAGTTTGTGGCTGGAGCTGGAGTCTCGGGCGTTGCTTCTGGCGTTAGAGTCGCCGGCAACTCGTCCGCGACCGGCGTTGTCGAAGCTGGAGCGGCCTTCGACGCTGTTCGGGCGGTGGCACTCGCTTTCGACTTCGGCGCAGAAGACTTTGCCTTTGCCTTCGTCTTGCTGTTCGCCTCTTCCTCTGCTGCCGCTGTTGCTTCAGGATTCGCAGTCCCAATGGTTTCAAGAAAATGAGGCGCGAACCTCGAGACGAACACAAACACCAGGACTCCGCAGATCACAACCAGGACAATCCGTGCCATCTTTTACTTCTCCTAGTCCGAACATGATGAGGGAGCCATGCACCCTCTGCCATGGGACGAAGGTCTAACCTGAACTGTGTGCCGACAATTCTCGCAGGAGTTCCGGCCGAATGCCAGTTTTTGCTGCCAAGTTCTCGAGCTGCGCTTCGGTCATGGATCCCAGAACCACATCCAGAGCGTGTGAGCAGGAGTTGCATCCATCCGTGACATACAGAATCGCAGCGCCCGGGGAGTAGGCCAGCAGCCTTGGGCTCGTGCTGTCGCGCAGGACTCTGCCGTCCTTTTCGTACTGGTCCGGATCGGCAAGCCAGACTTCAGGCCGCTCTCCGTGCATGGCCGCAATCACCTGGCCGATCGATTCCATGTCAAATCGAACCAGTTCTTCGGCCTTGGGGGAAAGCGGACGTTTCGTCAGGTGAACGATCTTCATTACTTTTCGAGTTCGCCCGCGACAATGTTCAACGAGCCCAGTGAGGCGATCGCGTCAGAAAGATAACCGCCCTTCACCATGTGATTGAACGCCTGGAAAATGTAAAAGCAGGCGCCGCGACAACGTAACCGGTACGGCTGTTTCCTGCCACCGCTGACCAGATAGAAACCGAGTTCACCATTTGCCGCTTCCCAATAGGAATACACCTCGCCGACGGGCGGGAGGATGCCGTCCTGAATCAGCTCGAAGTGATTCATCAGATCTTCGATGTTGGAATACACACCCTTCTTGGGCGGCAGACTGATCCGCCTGTCCTGGATTTGCACAGGACCTTCCGGGAGATTCTCCAGTGCCTGACGGATGATCTTCAGGCTTTGACGGATTTCTTCGATGCGGACAAGATAGCGATCGTACACATCGCCGTGCTCACCTACCGGGATCTCGAACTCAAACTTGTCGTAATCGTAGTTGGGGAACCACTTGCGAACATCGTAGGGAACCCCGCACGCGCGAAGCACCGGGCCGGTGAAGCCCCAGTCAATGGCTTCCTCCGCGGAGATTGGCGTGACTCCTTCCGTGCGCATCTTGAAGATCTTGTTGTGACGGTTCATCTTCTCGATGTCATCGACATATTTCGGAATCGTATCGAGCAGCTGCCGGGCACGAGTGACGAAGTCGTTCGGAATGTCATCGGACAGGCCGCCGATTCGGACATAGCTGACCGTCAGGCGGCCGCCGCAGCAGGATTCAATGAGATCGTAGATTTCCTCGCGAGGCCGGAACCCGTACCAGAAGTTGCTGATCGAACCCAGGTCGACAAGATTGGTGCCGATACACACCAGATGATCCGCGATCCGGCTGAATTCCGAGAGGATGACGCGGATGTATTGAGCCCGCTTCGGAATCTCAACACCGAAGAGTTTCTCAACGGCCATCGCATAAGTGACGCCGTTCATCATCGCCGACATGTAGTTGAGCCGGTCCGTAAAGGGAATCACCTGCCAGTACGTGTGCGTTTCCGACATCTTTTCAAAGCAGCGATGCAGATAGCCGATTTCGGAATCCGCATCGATGATGCGTTCGCCGTCGACGGCAACCTGCAATCGGAAGGTTCCGTGCATGGCGGGATGCTGCGGGCCGAGATTGAGAATCTGAGGGTGCGCGAGGCCGAGGGATTCCGCGTATTTGCGCGCACGCTCGACAACAGGAAGATCAATGGTCTCCGTGCACATTGTCCTCTGGCCGGGTGGGAAATCCTTCCGGAGCGGGAAGCCTTCAAACTGTGAGTGGGTCAGGATACGGCGCAGATCCGGATGTCCGTTGAACTGGATGCCGAACATGTCGAACGCTTCGCGCTCTGACCAGTCGGCTCCACGCCACACGCTCACCGCGCTGTCAATCGTGGGGTCGTCGGCGGGCACCGGCGCTTTGATGCGCACCCGGTGCTTGTTCGAAAGCGAGAGCAGATGGTAGACAACGTCGTATCGTTCTTTGCGTTCCGACAGGTAATCGACCGCCGTCACGTCGAGGAGCATCTTGAAATCGAATGCCGGATCGTTCTTCAGCGTGCTTAGAACCTTTTTTATATTCTCGCGCCGGACCGTGATCGAGAGATCGCCTCGAAATTCGCGCATGCCGATAAGGTCATCGGGAAAGCGTTCCCTGAATGTTTTTGCGATCGGGCTGTCTATTTCCTGCTTTTCCTCGAGGAATCGGACGAGGACTGGAGGGGGCGGTTCGAGTCCGGCAACCGTGGCGTCGATCTCCGGCGTCTTCAGTCGTGTCTGCCGTGGATGGCGTTCGTAAGACAGACGCGTGTCGGCTTCAATTTGCTTCTGGAGTTTAATCACCGCATCCAGCACAGCTTCGGGAACAGGCGGACAGCCTGGAATGTAGACATCCACGGGAATGATTTCGTCGATGCCCTGCATGACGTGGTAAGCGCGATAGAAGCCGCCGCATGTGGCGCAGGCGCCCATGGAAATCACCCACTTGGGCTCGGCCATCTGGTCATAGATCTGCTTGAGGACGGGCGCCATCTTGTCGTTAATGGTTCCCAGTACCATGAGAACGTCCGATTGCTTGGGTGAGAACCGGACGACCTCGGATCCGAAACGGGCGATGTCGTAATGTGAGGAGACGGTTGCCATGAATTCAATGGCGCAGCACGCCGTCCCAAACGGATAGGGCCAGAGCGATCCCTTTCGCGCCCAATTGATCAGAGTCGCAGCCGTTGTAGTGAAAAAATTCTCGCGCTCAACAGGAGTGGCTTCCGCTGTCTTCATAAAGCATTCATTCTAACACGTGAAAACTTGGTGGCCCTGTGGCCACAAAATGAGAAAATGACAGTCAAAGGATCCATGGACCGCAGAACTTCTCTGCTCACCTTGCCCGCAATCGTGTTAGTGATGGCTTCCACCAGTTTGCTCTGGAGCCAGTTCCGCGGCGGTGTCGAACTCGTCGTGGTGCCGGTCAATGTCCGCGATTCGAGCGGTAAATTGGTCACCGGCCTGACGAAAGAGGATTTCAAGGTCACTGAAGACGGGGTGCCGCAGACTGTTTCAAATTTCTCCATCGACCCTGCGCCGTTGTCGTGCGCGATCGTTGTGGATGATGGCATGGGTGGAGATGCCCTGCGACGTCTGGTTCCGCTTATCGAAGTGATGACATCGGGCTTCGCACCCGAGGACGAGATGGTTGCCTTCCGCTTTGACCATTTCGTCTGGAAACTCTCCGACTTCACGGCCGATCCAAAGGTCATCCAAAAGAGTTTCAGCGAACTGGCGAAGATCGCAGAAACGCGTCCCGCACAGGGAGAGCCTGGAGACGCGATAGCAGCCGGCCCCGGCTGGCTCAGCGCCATCGCGGGTCGGGTGACTATCGGTACCAACGGCGCTCCGAACCCGATACCGACCGCAGCCGATCGGCCCAAGCCGCCCCCAACCAGCCGCGTCTTGCATAATGCGCTCTTTGAGGCGGCAAATGCGCTCAAGTCTCGACCCGGTTCGCGGCGGAAGATGATCCTTCTTGTCTCGGATGGCCAAGCCACCATTTCGGGCAACACGCACTCGCTCGAAAAGAATGTCGATTTGCTACTCGAAAACAATATCCAGGTCTACTCGGTGGCGATGGATTTTGCGCTTCGCGAGGGACCGCTGGGACTGTTGAGCGTCTACGGCGCCGCCACCGGCGGGGACGTTTATAGCGGCGGCTCTACCAGCGAGATGGAAACGGCATTCAGCAAGATCACCGAGCAGGCACGTAACCAGTATGTGCTCGGGTATGTCTCGTCCAACGAGCCGCGTCGGAACACGGTGACACGAACGATAGAGGTGGAAACCCGCACGCCCGGACAGAGGGTAACACACCGGAAAAGCTACATTCAGTATCGCGCCCGGTGAGGTAAGGGATCTGAAATCGGACGAGTCCCGCATCTTAAATCCGAGAGTTCGAAATCTTAAATCGGACGGTCAAATCCGGCGTGTGCGGCCGTCCGATTTAAGTTTTTGAACTCTCGGATTTAAGATGCGGACTCGTCCGATTTCAGATTGCCCCCTTGTGAGCGACCTATCTTATCGCCCCCGCCAAACAGGGCCAGCGCACTGACCACCATCCCGCCCATTTCTATCATTGGACACCACTTGACCTGACCTTAAAATATATCGGCGCCCCGGGGATACCAGGAGCGTTCTGAGGAGGCTTGCTGTGGATTCAGGACCAGTCAATTTCGAGAGTAGACCGCCGGAACCTTTCGCTGAACCAACACCCGGACTCAACCGGCTGACAGACACGGTTCGATCCCTGGAGCAGTGGTACGCAGCCGACTTTGAGCGTCGAGTCAACGGGCTGACGGAAGTGCTGAAGAGCCAAATTTCCGAGGAGTTGCGTGCGCAGTACGCGGCGGAGTTGAACGCGCAGGTGGAACGCGTTCAGAAGCAATACGAGGAGCGGATGACGACGCAGTCCAGGCAATGGGATCAGCAGCGTGACTCCATGGAAAAAGAAATTGCGGAGCTGCGGAAGAAGGTTCCGAACAACGACGTCATCACCGAAATCGCCGCTACAGAGGCGATCATGACCGTGTCCGCTGACAGGAGCGCCCGCGAGCTCGAGCGCGTGGCTCCGGACGCGGCTTCGCTTGGACGCGTCCTGCAGGCGCGCATCGAAGAGCTCGAAACCAGGGCATACCTCCGAGGGTTGAAGTTCCGACTTCCGGAGAACATGTAGTCTCGGCATAGCATGCGAATCCGCCCATCTTGCCTTCCAGCGATGCTGTTGATCGGTTCCCTGTGCATGCCTCTTCTGGCGCAACAAGGCGCCCCCGAGGTAAACGGGGACCGCTCCCGCGTTTCCATGAACGACATCTGGAATTCGCTTCCGGACTTCGTGTGCACGGAGAAAGTCGTTTCCGCTACTGTGGCCAAAGGCAAGATCAAAGGGCAACGCATCCTGGAGTCAGTCTTCCTGACTCAGCGCAAAACGCAAACACGTGCAGATGGTTTGAACGTGTATTCCATCGTCGAATCCCGCGAGTTAGTGAAGATTGACGGCAAGGCGGCTCCGCAGAATGCGAAAATGCCTTCAGCGCCGCTGCTTTTCGAGGGGCTCGCTGCGAACATTCTCTTCATCTCGGATGTTCCAAGATACTACTCGGGCCGTGCGTCGAATCTGGAGGGTCGTCTCGCCATCCGGATCGGATTCATCACGAAGAATTCGCGCGACTTTCTTCAAATGGAATTTCCGGCGGCGGTCACCGGCGTTCAGATCGGTACACCGTCAAGCAAGACGCTTAGCGTTGAAAGCCGCATTGGATCTCCACATGTGAGCGGTCATGGTGGCACCAATGTTCCTGTCTCGGCCCAGTTCCAGAGCATCGAGATTGATGGTAACCCCTACTGGCTGCCGCGTTTTGTGGAGGCGCGAGTCGCGCTCGAAAAAGAGATCGTGACCTATTCTGCCGAATATACGGACTGCAAAAAGTTCGACGTGCAGGTGCAGATTCGTCCTATGGGTTTGTCTCCATCGCAGTAGAACGCAACCCCGCGGTTCCGGAGATCGAACGTGCTAAGCTTCGGGCCGGTCCAACGTGCAGTGGAATACCTATCTTCGTTATGACGAGTTGACGCGTGTTCTGAAGGAATACGCCGCGGCGCATCCTGATCTCTTTGTCATTGAGACTATCGGTAAGAGCTTTGAGGGACGAGATGTTTGGCTTGCGACTCTGACGAACCTCGCAACGGGGCCCGCACGTGAAAAGCCGGCACTCTGGGTGGACGGCAACATTCATGCAACGGAACTTGCCGCGTCGTCGGCATGCCTGTTTTTCATTCACACGCTCCTCAACGGATACGGCTCGGACGCCGATATCACCCGCTGCCTGGACACGCGAGCTTTCTACGTGTGCCCGCGCATTAATCCCGACGGTGCCGAGTGGGCACTCGCAGCGAAGCCGAAGCTCATCCGATCTTCCACGCGACCCTACCCCTACAACGAGGAACCTGTCGAAGGACTTCGTGTCGAAGATGTCGACGGCGACGGACGTATTCTGACGATGCGTATCAAGGATGCAAATGGACCCTGGAAACCTCATCCTGAGGAACGGCGACTGCTCGTCCGTCGAGATCCTGCCGAAGCCGGAGGCGAGTACTATCGTCTGCTGCCGGAAGGCCGCGTGGACAACTACGACGGCGTTACGATTCGAACCCGGCAGAACAAAGAAGGGCTGGATCTGAACCGCAACTTCCCAATCAGCTGGCGGCAGCATCACGAACAGGTTGGCGCCGGACCCTTTCCCGCCTCCGAGCCGGAAACCCACAATGTCATGGCTTTCATTGCGGACCATCCCAACATCACAGGGGCCGTGGCCTTTCATACCTACAGTGGTGTGCTGCTGCGTCCCTACGACGATCGCGACGATAAGGAATTCCCCGCAGAAGATCTCTGGACCTACCAGAAGATCGGCGCCGAAGGTACGACGCTGACCGGTTACCCAAACATTTCGGTCTTCCACGATTTCCGTTATCACCCGAAAGAAGTGGTGACAGGTTCGTTCGATGCCTGGATGTACGACCACAATGGTGTGTTCGCCTGGACGGTGGAAATCTGGAGTCCGCAGCGTGAGGCGGGAATCCCGGACTACAAGTTCATCGATTGGTATCGAGAACACCCGCTCGAAGACGACTTCAAGATGCTGCGATGGAGCGATGAGACCCTTGGTGGTCAGGGATATGTGGATTGGTATCCGTTTGACCATCCGGAGTTGGGCCGCGTGGAACTCGGCGGATGGGACAGCCTCCTGGCGTGGAGGAATCCACCGCCTGCGTTCCTGGAACGCGAGATCGCAAAATTCCCGCGGTGGCTGTTATGGCACTGCCTGATCTCGCCGCGGCTGGAGATTCTCGAAGCCAGTTCGAAACCGCTCGGCCAGGGAGCGTTTCTGATTCGTATGGTCGTGCAGAATACGGGCTGGCTTCCGACCTATGTCACCAGGAAGGCATTAGAAAAGAAGCTTCGCGGCGTGATTTGTGAAATCGAACTTCCTGAAGGAACCGTCCTCGAGAGCGGGCGGCCGCGCGAGGAGGCAGGGCACCTGGAGGGACGAGCCTACAAAAGTTCCGCGGCGGCTCCGGACGACTGGACCCGCGACCGCGTTAAGGTCGAGTGGACCGTACGCGTTTCGGAGAAGGCGCCGAAGGGACCATCCGTCGTGAAATTGATCGCGCGTCACGAAAGAGCCGGATGGGTTCGGGCAGAGTTGGCGTTGGGCGCGTCACTCTAGGAGCGGTTCCGCGTGCCGGCTTTCGCGACCAGGTTCGCGTACACCTTCATCAAGTTTCGCCCGATGGCATCGTAGGGCATGGTCTCTTCGAACCACGCCCGCACCGTGCGAAGTCGCGGGGAATACAAAATGGATGAGGTGACGCGCACGAAATTGGGAGCGGATTATACGTCTGCATGAACCGATCCTATTTCGCTTTTGGCCAACCTTCAGGTGGAATCCACCGACCACCTTTCGGTCCGACTTCGTCCGGCCGTCCTGGAGGCAGCACTTTGTCCGTTCTAGCCGCGACGTAGTAATAGAGTTGCGTGATCTGTTTGTCGTCGAGCAGTTTGTCCCAGGCCTGCATTCCCTTTTCCGGGGACCCAACGCGAACCTTCCGCAGGAAGTCCCGAAGAGTGAGCTTCGTCTTGGGATCGATCAACGTCGGCGCAAGCGAGGTACCAACCGCATCCTGGCCGTGACATCGGTAACAGTAGACGTGCCACCACTTCCAGCCGTTATACACATCCTGATACATCTCGGAAGAGGACTGCGTCGACCCTGCAGCGGCCTGCGCGCTCTCGCTCCGCTCCGGTTGGCTGACGATCCATAGTCCTGCCGCCAGGGTGAGGAATAATCCACATCGACGAATCACTTTGAGATGGCCTTTCCATGCGCCCGATCGACGAGGGGCACACCGTAGTCCTTCAATATCTTCTGAATCTCCATCTGCTTTCGGTCGAGCACTTTCTCCAGGTCCTCCTTCAATGCAGTATCTCCGGGCCTGACGCCCATTGAAATATCAAAGGCGAAAGGAAGATCCGTCTTTCCAGATGGAACAGCAACCATCTCCAACGGCACAACCTGTCGTCCAACAAAATACCCGGCAACCGGACCCCATACAATCGCCACGCCCACCTTCCCT
>DASTBJ010000823.1:0-9057 GCA_035712125.1 Terriglobia bacterium | reverse complement strand
AAAACGTCGCCTTGACCGGGAATGCCGAGGTGTCAGCCGTTGTGCGTGGCCCCATTGACAACCCGCAGGTAGATGGCGATCTACACACAACTGACGCAACCTTCCAGACCACAAGCATGACTGGACCCGCTGCCGTGGAAGCGGCGGTCGCTTTCACGCGTGACCGTTTTGAGATTCGTCAGATGCATGCACAGTATGCAGATGCACGTGTGGCCATAACCGGCAATGGCACGCTTAAAGGAACCGGAGAATTCACGTTCCTGGCGGAGAATATTCGACCGGAACGGTTTCTCGCGGACCGTCCCCTGACGGGGATCATCGGAGCCGAGGGCCGGATCAGGGTTAATGCGCCACGGCTTGATGCCATCGAGGGGCAGGCGCTTGTTACCCAATTCGAGTTGAACGCGCGTGGTGTGGAAGTCCGGCAGACGCAGCAGGGGGAAGTTACTGTCGAGAATCATATCGCATCTATCCGAAACTTCACGCTCGAAGGTCCGGAAACCAAAGCATCTGCCGGCGGCACGGTTAACCTTGCCGGTGGTGACATCAATCTGGACGTGAAAGCCGATACGGACCTGCGCATTTTGGAGGGCTTCGTTCCAAGAACGACGGCATTCGGACGAATCGAATCCGAGATCGCGATTCGTGGGACAACCAGCCAGCCCGACATGCGTGGATTCGTTAATCTCGATGATGCGCAGATTCAGATCGACGAGCCATCGGTCTTGCTGTCTGAGGTTAAAGCGCGCGTCGGTCTAGCCGGGAATCGCGCGCGGATCGAAGAGGCGGTGGGCAATCTCAATGGCGGTGCGTTTGAAGTTACCGGAGAAACAGCGTTGTCTTCAGCGGGGCTTGAGAACGCCAAGATTCAGGTCACCCTGTCGGATACAACCCTGGAATATCCTGAAGGACTGCAAACAGGTGTATCCGCGGATCTCTCGCTGATAGGAAGTTCTCCGAACCTCACCGTCTCGGGTCAAGTCAGAATTCTTGACGCTATTTACCGCGAAGATATCCGGTTGGGGCAACAGGTCTTCGAGCAGTTAACCCCCGAATCCGAAGACGAACTGCCCTCCATGCCAGTGCTCGGATCTGCGGGCGATATCAATCTTGACGTGAACGTGGATACGACAGGACCTGTCACCGTTTCGAATAACCTCGCAAGGATGGACCTGTACGGTACGTTCCGTGTCCGCGGCACGGTGAAGGAGCCGGTAATTCTGGGTCGTGCCGAAGCGCTGGAAGGTGGCGAAGTGTACTTTGGTCCCTCCGCTGGAGGAGAGGCGTCTGCGCTCAGGGAACGACGGGACCGGTACATCATCGAGCGCGGCATCGTGGAGTTCAACAATCCGCTTCGCACGGAGCCTGCGATCGACTTCGAAGCCACCCATGACCTTCAGGTCAAGGACGAGCGTTACGCCATCCGTCTCACTGCAATGGGTACACCTACGGATCTGCGCACAGAACTTTCATCGGACCCATACCTGGCGGAGCGAGACATCATCACGATGCTCCTGACGGGCAGAACGTTCGCCGATCTGCAGAGCTCGCAGATGGCCGTGGCCGGTGTTCCTCTCGACTATATCTCGGGGCAATTGAGCGCCCGGTTTTTCCAGACCGCCGGCACCGCACTTGGTCTCGACACGGTAACGATTGAACCCGTTACAGGCGCTGCTGAGGATGACTTGAGCGCGAGGCTGACGGTTGGAAAGGATCTCCGAAAGGACCTCAGCGTCATTTACGCCCAGAATCTGGCTGGGCCGCGAAATCAGTCGTGGATTCTTAACTACGCCACTGTGAAGAACCTTGTCGTTCGGGGGATAAGCAGACCCGACGAGGATGAAGTTCGTGTAGAGCTGCGTCATGGGCTCGACATCGGGGGAGGCCCTCCGCTGCCACGCAGAGTAGCTCCTCACGCAGAGCCGCAGCGCGGCAAGGTGACATTCAGCCAAACCTCTTTTACCGAAGACGAATTGCTCGAACACGTCGAAAAAGCCGGCAAGCCTTACAGCGTAAACCGGATGAGCGACGATGTCCGGTCCTTGCAGGACTTCTTCGCGTCGGAGGGTTATGTCGATGCGAAAATCCGCACGACGCGCGAGGCCTCTGGCGATGCGGTCGATATTCACTTCACGATCGAGCAGGGCCCAAAAACCAGCTTTGAGTATCACACCGCGGTGGAGAAAGTACCCGAGTCGATTCAGAAGGAGGTCCGGCAGATCTTTGTGGACAGCCGTGCTGAAGCGCCCGCCCTCCGGCAGACCGTGGACCTTCTCCAGCGCTATTTCCGTGACAAAGGTTATCTGGAATCGCGTGTGACCGGGACGCCGAATTCTCCGACTCCCGATGACCGCGTCTACGTATTTCTGGTTGAGGAAGGTACACGGTTCAAAGATCCGGAGTGGGTGTTTGAAGGCGTGGAGCCGTTGAATATCACGGACAGCGCCGGAGTCGTTCTTGCGGACGTCGAGGGAGTCCGCGAACACATTGAAGACCAGATGCGCGGAAGAGGCTTCCTTGATGCGAAGTCAACCACTCCAACTCTGATCAAAGGAGCAGACCCGCGGTTCGTCGTCTCCGTCGATCCTGGACCGCAATACATGGTTAGTGCCATCAACTATGATGGAAATGCGTTCTTCACAAATGCTCACCTCACCAATGTCGTGCTGTTGGGGCCCACACCGGTTATCCCGCCTGACGAGCCCGGGGCGGTAAGGCCACCCGAAGCTGAAAAGGAACTTAAGCCATTTCCGTATACATCGGACTGGATCAGCACCGCCCGGCGCCGAATCATGAGCGAATACTGGCAACAGGGATTCAACGACGTTCAGATCTCACCATCCACGAACTACGTACCCGACAGCGGGAAAATCGCTATACATTTCGGGATCAGGGAAGGGGAACGACAGATCATCCACAGCGTGCGTGTGATGGGCGACGAGAAGACGCTGCGTTCTCATGCGGAGAGGTATCTGAGAATTCACGATGGGGATCCCGTCGACTTTTCGCGGATCAGCCTGACGCGTAAACGGCTTTACGACACCGGCCTCTTCAAACGCGTTGATATTCAGATATTGAGAGAGCCCGAAGGGAATGTCGCTGCGATCGACCTTAACGAGCGAGCTCCCTGGAGCATCCGTTACGGATTTAGCGTGACTGATCACAGGGAAAACCAGGTGCGGGATCGCGACCTGGGCATAAGCACCGAGCTTACGTATCGCAATCTTTTCGGCAGGGGAGTCGTGGCCGGATTCAGCGGCAAGATCGACAGAACCTTTCGGGAGGCACGCCTCTTCACCTCGTTCCCCGTATTCCTCGACCGGGACGTCGCGACGACCCTGAGTCTTTTTCGTACACGCGAGGGCCTTCCGGACCTGGTTTCCAACACATGGGGAATTACGCTCAAACAACAGTGGAGACTACGCGACTATTATTTGTTGTCCTACGATTACTCCTACCGTCGTGTCAGTAGCTTCGAGGCCGATCTTACAGAGGATAATCCGGATATCGTTTCCGGAGTTGTTCCCGTGGCTCGCTTCAACTTCACGCTGACGCGTGACACCCGGGACGACATTTTCAATGCGACCCGTGGAACGTTCTTTTCCAATAGCATCGACTTTGCTCCACCCGGGATTGGGTCGTCCGTAAAGTACATTCGGAACTATACGCAATACCTCAGATTCAGCGAGATTCGTCCCAATATAGTCTGGGCGAGCGCCTATCGGTTTGGCGTGGCGCGAGCCCTTGGAGGGACCCAGCTTGTGCCGAACGATCAGTTCACCGCTGGAGGAGCTGCCGGCCTCCGAGCCTTCACTCAGGACAACGCGACGCTCACCTCGGGGAATGCACTGTTCATCACCAACCAGGAGTTGCGATTCCCGTTGTATTGGCGATTCAGCGGTGTCGGCTTTTTCGATATCGGAAACGTTTATGAACGCATCGGCGCGGCAAATCTGTTCCGGCAACGCTACTCGCCGGGGGTTGGCATTCGCGTGGAGACACCGTTCATCCTTCTACGAATGGATGTTGGGTTAAATCTCTGGCCACGCACTGGCGAAGACCGACGACGGATTTCGTGGGGTATCGGTCACGCGTTTTAAGTTTTTTTGGTGAGCGGATGGCTGAATTCGACAACCGCGAACTCAGCCACAGCAGCCGCAGGGTACTCCCCGGTTCTGAAGAATTCGTAGGCCCGCCACGATCCGTTCGTTGATCTGCGCGATATCGTCGACGATGGACTGAGGCGTGCGAATGCGAACAAGCTTCAGGTCCCGACAATCTCCTCCATTCACAGTTCAGCGGTTGGAACTTGTCAGGCCGCGGTCCGCTCCAGGAGATAGCGTTGGATTCCGCGTCTCGTCAGTGCACCCTGTGTGTGGAGATACAGAATCTCGTTTTCCTTCAGCTCAACGCGGTCGACGATGTAAGTGGTTTCTCCGGACGCGTCGGGTTTACCCAGGAAAGCGATACCCTGGATTGCGAGGGCTGACAGGGCGTCGTTGAGGGCTTTCGCACCCCGTAGTTGTCCGGAAGATTCAATTTCAGACCGGATCGCTTCGGCTATCACTTCCGCGTCTCGGTCGTCTCCCGAGAAACGTCGTTCCCAGTGCGATTTTCTGGGGCCGTTGACTTCGACGTCCCATGCGTTGTTGCGAGGATCGGATCTAATAGACACCACCCAATTCCCCTTGGTGTCTGAAAGACTCCGCCGGATCTTGCTGGCAACAGCCTCGCGGGTCGTATTGGAAAGTTCTCTTGTAGTTATCGTAACGGGCATCTTGCGCCTCCAGGTCTGACATCGAATCGCCGTTCAGCATGCACACGACGTACCAAGTCAATGTGCCGCTGTCCGCAACCTTCCAGAGGTGGCCACATCCCGGAGTGTCCGGATAGTGGACAGCAAATACACGATCACCCCGCCGTTGCAGAGAGGGCTTTAGGACTTACTTTCATAAGGGGCAGCCCCGCATACGGCCGGAGACGTCAGACTTGCGAGAGTTGGATTGAGGAGTACGTGTCAGCCACTTGGAGCTGGCTAGCGCTTCTATGTGACGCCTAGGGCGCGGCGAACCCCACCGCGCCTGGCGCAAGGCGCTTAAACTGGAGTTCGGCCTTGAATGACCCGGATCAATACCGCGGCTATGGCCAGGACCAGCAGGATATGGATGAACCCGCCGAGTGTGTAGGACGTTGCCATTCCCAGCAGCCACATGACCAACAGGATGACAAAAATGGTCCAAAGCATTGTTTCCTCCTTCCTTTATATTGCGAGTTGTTGTATCCGCCGCTAGGAGTGCAATCATCTATCCAATCGCACACGCAACAAAACCAGCGCATTTCGCCCGGTGCCTGGCGCCTGTTGTTGCGGGTGTCTACATTCAGTACAGAAAATCTTCATAAGCATGAGCGGGCCTTAAAGCATTTCTTAATTTCCGGTGGCACCGTGCGTGCATCCTTCTCTTAGGGCCTTTGCTCAACGTCTTTTTATGGTTGGAGGCGCACATGTCTACCCGATCGTATGAATCTGGAAGACTAACGGAGCATGCCAACCTTCCGGATCAGACGAGAAGTCGGGTGGGTAGAGCGTTCGACTATCTATTCAGTAAAGGTGACCCATTGCGTGAGCGGGCTGCGACAATTGCCAAGACGGCCAGCCAACACCCCGTCTATGCCTGGGCGGCCATCGGCCTGGTTGCTTTCGGACTCGGATTTTTCCTCCGAGGTAGCCGCCCAAACAAGTAACAACTGCGCCCGGCGACGCCGGGCGTTTCACCGGAGCAGAATATGAAAGCGACCAACCCGAGCGAAAAGAACGTTCGAACAACGCAACGCACGACCGAGGTTGCGGAAATCAGAAAGCACGCGCGAGCCAACGTCGAGAATGGCGCAGTCACCGAAGGGTATCGCGCAGACCGCGACACCGTGCTCAGACTTTTGAACGAATCACTGGCTACGGAACTGGTGTGCGTGCTTCGCTACAAGCGCCACTATTACATGGCCTCCGGAATCCATGCGCAGACTGCTGCTGCTGAATTCCTTGAACACGCCACGATGGAGCAGACTCACGCCGACCGTATCGCCGAACGAATCATCCAACTCGGGGGCGAGCCGGATCTGAATCCCGATACCCTCACTGCCCGAAGTCATGCCGAATACATTGAAGGCTCAACTCTGGCAGACATGCTGCGTGAGAACCTTGTTGCAGAGCGGATCGCAATCGAGTCGTACACGGAGTTTGTCCGCTACCTTGGTGATACCGACCCGACAACACGTCGCATGATCGAGGAAATTCTGGCCACTGAAGAAGAGCATGCTGATGATCTGAAGACTCTGATGGAACGATTCCGCGACACCTAGAGCGCCGCAGGAAGGAGTTCCGGAAAGGCGGCTTCATGAACAGACCTAAGAAGGGTTATAAATCTGCTGCAATTGTTCTCCTGGTGATGGTTGGTGTTGCCCTCGGACAGGGCACAAAAATTACTCCGCCGAAGAACGGCTACGAGCCTGCCGACGACGTCAAAATCGGGCGCGAAGCCGCAGCGCAGGTGACGCGAGAATTGCCGCTGCTTCCCGAAAACGGGGAAATCGATTCCTACGTCGAACGCGTGGGGAACACGCTTTCGGCGGCAATTCCGCCGGAGTTTGCTCATAAGGAATTTCGCTACGACTTCAGCGTTGTCAATGCGAAGGATATCAACGCCTTCGCGCTACCCGGCGGGCCGATGTTCGTCAATCGCGGCATGATTGAAGCGGCGCACAGCGAAGGCGAAATGGCTGGAGTAATGGCGCATGAGATCAGTCACGTGGCGCTTCGCCACGGAACCGCTCAGGCTACTAAGAGTCAAAGCGCGGGTATTCAGCTGGGAGCGATAGGCGGCGCGATCCTCGGTGCGATCATCGGGGGTGATGCCGGTGATATCGTCGCCCAGGGTACGCAACTTGGCCTTGGGACGTATCTGCTAAAGTTCAGCCGCGAATTTGAAACACAGGCCGACCTGCTTGGTTCCCAAATACTCGCCCGCGCCGGGTATGACCCTATGGATCTCGCCAAGATGTTCCAGACGATCGAACAGCAAGGTGGATCTCAAGGCCCGGAATGGATGAGCAGCCATCCCAATCCCGGCAATCGCTATCAGCGTATCGCCGAAGAGAGTCGAAAGCTGACTATCACCAACCGGCGAGCCGGACAGTCCGCGGAGTTTGCACAGATTCAGGCAGCTCTGAAGCGGATGTCTCCCACCGGTAACTCTTCGGAAATCGCCAGGTCCCGGCGGCCCGAAAGTGGAACGCGTTATCCCGACGACGCGAGAATGGGCGGCGCGATCGAACGACCCTCTACTCGTTATCGCCGACTGGAAGTGAACAGTGTGTTTCAAGTTTCTGTTCCGGACAACTGGAGGGAGTTCCGCGAAGGAACATCGGTGACGCTCGCACCGGAAGGCGCGTACGGAAACGTCGATGGTCAGTCCGTCTTTACACACGGAGTGATAGTCGGTGCGGCGAATAGTTCTTCGCGCGACCTGAACAGGGAGTCGGATCAGTTGATCTCCGGCATTCTCGATGGCAACGCCTACTTAAGCGTCAACGGGCGATACCAACGCCTGCGAATCGACGGCCGGAATGCCCTTCGGCTCAGATTGTCGGGTACCTCTCCAATCACCAATCGCCGGGAGATTGTCGACGTTTATACGGCGTTTACAAGCGGCGGCCATTTATTCCATGTCATCCAGGTAGTCCCGGCGAACGATCAAGGGGCTTACCGGGCTGCATTCGACGAAATGGTGCGCTCTGCAAGGCTTATGTAGACAGGAGATTCGAACATGTGGCGGACCTTAGGCGTAATAGCGCTGGCGGCGGGGGTTGTTTTCAGCCTTCGCCGTTTTTACGAGGCACTGCAGAAATCACGTTTAGACGATGCGATGGTTGACGAGGCTTCAAAAGAGTCTTTTCCCGCCAGCGATCCGCCGGCCTGGAATACGAGGTAGTAGGGTCAGGGAAAGAGAGCAGACAGACGGCAGAAGTGTCAGTTCTGTCTCAAGATTGTACAGAGGTCGCATATGCCGTAGGCACGAGCGACCTCTGGCTGGCGGTCTGGTCTGATTGATGGTTATGCGGGGTGATGGACGGCCTGTCCCGTTGATCGGGGCGTAGCTGCGTTAACCGTCAGCACGCGTCCCGACAGGCGCTGACCGTTCAGCCGTTCCACTGTTGCTTTCAGGTCCCAAGCATCCTGGAGTTCAACAAAGCCGAACCCTCGTGAATGACCGGTGACACGGTCGCGTATAACTTGCGCGAACGTGACGGAATGGCCCTGATCTTCGAACCACTGCCTCAGCTCTACTTCGCCGCAGGCGTGCGGGATGTTTCCGACAAACAATCTCAACATCGTGTTATCTCTCCTCTCCTGACACATTTTTCAGACGGCTGGTTCGGCTCTGCTTCAGAAAGACGGTGGGACTTCAGGGAACGAAGTCCGGCCCTTCTCCGGATGCACGTCCGCACAGCGGCGTTCCTTCTCGGCCGTGTCGCCATGTCGTTTTCGTGAGCACGAATGATGCCAATGGACTGTGTGGGTTACGCGATCACGCTGCGCGCGGTTCCTCATAGATGTACTCGGCTCTTTCACCTCGCATGATTTCCAGGGCCGAGCGGCTTTTCGCGGCATCTTCCGTATGAACTGCGATCAGAATCTCACCTTTGGACACTCCCTGGTTGATGCGACCGGCGATGTCCTCGGGTAATCCGATGCTGCCCAGCGCGCCGGAGCCCCCCGCGAGCCCGCCTACTGCTCCGCCCGCGGCCGCACCCGTCAATGCTGCGAGAAGCGGTCCGATCAATAACGCCTGACCGATTCCGGGAAGCGCGAGCCCCACCAGGGCCCCGACCACCGTGCCCACCTTTGCGCCGCGGACTGCGTCCTCTTTCACGGACATATCCCGGCTGTGGGCTTCATCGCCGATCAATACGGAAATCTCCGAACTAAAGCCGGCGCTCCGCAGAGCTGTGAGAATCGCATTTGCTCGATGTTCGTCCGGAGTCATGCAGTAGATTCCTGTA
>DASTBJ010000822.1:0-5499 GCA_035712125.1 Terriglobia bacterium | reverse complement strand
GTCCGTAAGGGGAGACGGGCCGTGTGGGAAGCGTTTCTGCGAGCGGCAAGGTGTCATTGTCACCATAGACGGCCGCGGAGCTCGCATAAACAACACGTCCGGTTTTGTTCTGGCGTGCCGCCTCCAGAACGTTAAAGGTTCCCCTGGCGTTGATCTCAAAACTCAAGCGGGGTTGCTCGATCGTAGCGGGGACGGAGACCAGAGCGGCCTGATGAAAGATGCCCTGCACGCCATCCGCAAGGCGGACGACGCTTTCGAAATCCCGAATGTCGGCTTCGACGATGTCGATGTCCGGAGAATCTGCCGCAAATCGGAGGTTGTCGCGTTTGCCTGTACTGAAGTTATCGAGGACCCGTACGTGGTGCCCTTTTCGGAGCAGCTCTTCCGTAATATGAGACCCGATAAACCCGGCGCCGCCGGTTACAAGGAAACGCATGTGTCTCTCAAAACGCAACAACGGAACCGGTATACCGGTTCCGTTGAAGAGCGCTGTCGGGAAAGGATTGACCTACGGGACGATGCGGCTGCTTCGGTCTACGAATTCACCGCCGCCGACCATCAGCTCACTGCCGAGGTTGTTATCCTGGCAGATGTATTCGAACAACTCCTGATTCGTCCTCCAGCTGATGGTGGAAGTCTTCGTCCAGGGAGCCGAATAGGTATACGGATCGTTGACCGTGTACTCGTACGACATCGTCGTCGCGTTGGTCCGCGTCCATCGCTCCGTCACGCGCATCTGCTCGGTGTGCGGAGAACCGGCGCGATCCAGCCAGAACTTTTCGCTGAATCCAACCGTGTCGACCACGAGAGTGTCGCCTTCCCATTTCCCGACGGAATGGCCATATCCGCTCGGCACAAAGTCCTTGGGATGCTCACGGCCGTCCATATAAATAGTGCGAACGGTGTGCGGACCGCCGACATCGACGATATAGATCACTTTGGTTTCAGGAATGTCGATGATATCGACACCATAGGGTGTCTGGAACTGGCGGACAACACCGGAAACTTTGCAACGGGCATGGGGCTCGAGTTCGTTAATGCGTCGATATTCGAAGACACCACGCGCCCAGGGCAGGAACGGCACTTCACCCTGACCACGGCCTCCACCAAAGTCGCCGAACCACAGCCCGACTTCACCCGGAGGAGCGCTCAAGCGGATTTTTCCGTCGGGCCATCGCGGAGCCGGAGCCGGGGGTGCCGCTGGAGCAGCCGCAGCACCACCTCCACGACCTCCACCGCCGCCGCGGCCCTGACCGCGACCACCACCGCCACCGGCTGCGGGAGCTGCGCCGCCCTGAGCCGGTGCCGCGACCTGGCCGCCGGTGCCGGTCTGCCCGGCCCCCTGGCCTGCCTGGCCCTGGGCAATAACAATGATGGTCATTGAGAACACTAATAGAGCTGCAATCACAAAGCTCCAGCGAGCAAGTCTCATGAAATCCTCCGAATTCGGTCCGTCCACACCTGGATAAGGCTACTCTTCCCCATGGCAATATCCAAAGTAGTAAATCCTCGTAGTGGGTTACTTTGAACCTCGGAAATTCAAAGTTAGCCTACTACCCCTTGTCATGTCTTTACGTTTAAGCGTGCACCGTTGGTTACGGAGAGCCGAACAATAGTGTTCGCCGCGCACCGTACCGCAACTTTCCTTCCTCTGGCGTATTCCTGTCCGGGAAATACGGGCGCAAGTATAGTTCGGGCCATGATTCCTGCCAATACCGACATGATTCCCCCGGTTTAAGGAGTGGCTTCCCCGAACCGCCCGCGTCGCGTTATGCTTACGCCCACTATGCCGATTTACGAGTACTCCTGCCGGAAATGTGGACATGCGTTCGAACAACTCGTGCGCAAGGGTGACGTTCCCGCCTGTCCCAAATGCAGCGGGGAAGATCTCGAGCGCCTGCTCTCGCTCTGCTCGGTAAGCTCGGAGCACACACGAGAGTTAAACATGCGCGGTGCACGGGCACGCGCGAAAGCCGAACACAATGACCGTGAGCGCGAGTATCACAAGCAGCTTCACTCGCACGATCATTAGCCCCTTATGGCCAAGGACCATAAGGGCGTTCTGAGTTTTGCGATTTGAGTGGTAAGTCGAACTCAAAACTCAGAACTCCACACTCAAAACTTGCTAAGGAGAGAGTATGAAACGTAGTCGTTTGCTCAGCACGGTCGCGCTCGCGGGTTCGATCGCAATCGGCATCATGATGCCGTCGCTTATGGCGCAACGCGGTGGTCCACCCGCGAACCTCCCCACTCAACCCACAGCTGTTGCGACTCCGACGGTCTCGCCGGAAGTGACGTCTCCGGGCGCGATGTTCGATTCCTCCACGTCGCTCCCTCCTGGCAAAGGGCTTGCGCACTATAAATATGACGCGAAGGAATACTTCGTTTCCGGAACCGCCAATGGCAAGCCTTACAGTACCCGTATCGTTGTCAGGAAGCCGTCCAGCAACGGAAAGTTCAGCGGGTTGACGATCGTAGAAGCCATGCATCCCAGCGGAGCCGCTCACATGTTCGAATTCACGTCCGACTACACAATGTCCTCGGGCCACATGGCTGTCGAAGTCGTGACGAACTTGACCGAACTGCTCGCGCAAAACAAAGACCGCTACAAAGATCTCGCGATCTCGAACGATCAGGTTCCCGAAGTTCTGGCGCAAGTCGGAGCGCTCATTAAACAGAAACAGAGCGGGACACCCTTTGCGAACCTCACCACCCGAAAGATGGTGATGCTCGGAACATCCGCCACTGCGGGTATTCTGATGAACTATCTGCCCGCGCACATGGTCTATCGCACACGCGACATGCAGCGCATTTATGACGGGTTCCTGCCGATGTCGAATGGCGCCACGGTCCGCCAGGTAGATGTCCCTGTCATTCAGGTCCCAACGATGACCGAAGTTGTCGGCCAGAACCTCACGACTCGAGCGGATAGCGACACACCCGGCGACCAATTCCGCCTCTACGAGTTTGCAGGGATGGCACACGTCGACAGCCGCGACAGCGTCCGTTTCAAGCCGGATCCGTGTACCACCGCAGGCGGCAAGACCGTCAGCAATTTCCCGGTTCAGGCCTATATGGGAGTCGCCTTAAGAAATCTTCTCGACTGGGTCGATAAGGGCAAGGTTGCACCTCGAGCAGAACGAATCGTCGTCGACCGTAATAATGACGACGGCTCGCCGATGGCTCTCGATGAACTTGGGAACGCAAAGGGCGGCATTCGCAATCCGTATGTCGATGTCCCGGTCGCGAAATTTGGGGTACCCCACGAACCGGCAAATCCTCCCGTCCAGAATCCCAGCGCGTGGATTACCGCCCATGCAAACGGGGCCGCCACCATGTGCCGGCTGGGAGGGTGGCAGGTCGCGTTTTCAAAGGAACAGCTACAGAAGCTCTACGGCAACAAGAAGACCTACGTCGATCGCGTCAAGAAGAACCTTGAGCAGATGGAAAAGGCAGGCTGGTCGCTGCCGATCTATCGCGACATGATCCTTGAAGACGCCGCGAAGGTAACCTTCTAGCGTCGCGACGGTCCGGAACGATTCCCTCCTCAGTTGCTCGGGACTGAGGAGGGAACGCAAATCCGAAATTTCAAAATCTCAAATCGCACTCATTGATTCATAGGCCGGCCGCCCCGTCTCACGGCCTTTCCCGCCATCTCCTTGTTGCACTTTAATAACAAAACAGTATAAGAGTTGCATCAGCAGGCTACTCTTAGATGACTGTTCACGAATACCTTCTCGAAGCGCCGTCTGAGAAAGGTGCGTTCGGCGCCATTACCGATCGCACTCTTGCGGGCCTTCGCGTACTGCTGTCGATATCGGCTCTTCTGATCATCATCATCGACCCCACCGAGCCCAACCGGCTCTCGGGACTGACTCACGCTGCGCTCGCGGCATACATCCTGTACTCGCTGGTGATCTATGTGTTCGCACGGCGAATGACGAATTTCCGCTGGCAGACGATGCAATACGTCATCTGGGCTGATGTGGTGTGGTATTCCGGCCTCATGACGCTGGGAACCGGGACGAATGCGGTATTTTTCTTCTTCTTCCTGTTCGCAATAATCGCCGGCTCCAGCCGGGGAGGAACAACACTCGGTTTCACGCTCACAGCCGTTTGCGCGGCGATTTTCCTCGGCATCAATCTGCTGCTGATTGAGGAACTGCAACTGAGCGTCGGAAGGCTCATCCTGCGAACTGTCTACCTGGCTGCACTCGGATACATTCTGGCGTACTGGGGAGGAGCAGAAGCCACACTCCGCAACAAGCTGACATTTCTTAAGGAGCTTACTCTCGTTGCGAACCCTCGCTTCGGTGTGGACCGCACCATCCGTCGCATGCTTCGCAAGTTGCTGGATTTCTATCACGGCGACTATTGCTTCCTTCTGCTCGGCACAACGGAAAGAGAACTGACCTTTTATTGTCTGGCTCCGGACGGCTCGGCAACGGATATTACTCCCTTGCGCCTTCGAGAGGAGACAAACATTCCCCTGCTCGATCGTTCGGACTCCATCACAGCCGTCTTTCTCGAGAAGTCCGCATTCTGGAACGCGCGTCCTCGCTATAGAGCGTTCGATCCTCATACAGACGTCGTAACAGAACTTCCCGTGGAAGGGGCCAAAGTCACGGCTGAGGCGCTCAATGTGCGCTCTTTTATAACGGCGCCCCTGCGTTATCGGGAACGGGTTCGTGGCCGTGTCCTCGTAGGTTCCAAAAGCCCGGCAGGATTCAATGTTGAGGATGTCGCGTTTCTGCAGCAAGCTGCAGATCAGGTATTGCCGCTCATCGAAAACATGCGAATCGTCGATCATCTGGCCTCCGATGCCGCAGAAGAAGAGCGGCGGCGCATTGCGCGCAGCGTTCACGATCGCGTCATCCAGCCCTATCTCGGATTACAGCTCGGCCTGAAGGCCCTTCATAAAGAACTGTCGCCATCCGGAGAACGGCCGACCACGGCCGCTTCGGATAAAGGAATCGACATGCTCGAGCAGTTGGTGACCATGACTCGAGACGGCATCGACGAACTCCGCCGATACGTCCTCGACCTGAAGCAACCCCATCGCGATGCGGCACCGCTTGTCGATTCCATCCGCCGCTTCGCGGACAAGTTTGAGAGCGGTACCGGAATTCATGTCGAGGTACTGGATGGCGCTGATGGCCTCGCTATAAACGACCGCCTTGCGGCAGAGGTTTTTCAGATGACCGCCGAAGCTCTCAGCAATGTTCATCGGCATACCGAATCCCGCACCGCTCGAGTCCGACTGAAGGTTGTCGAAAGCAGCCTCGAGCTCAGGGTCGAAAACGACATTAACGGCGAATTGCCGTCCAGGTTCACTCCCGTGTCGATCTTTGAACGCGCGGAAGCCCTTGGCGCACGCACCGAGGTTTCATCTCAGAATGGAAAAACTGTCGTGCGAGTCGAGGTCCCGCTGTGAATCGACCCGATCCACCAGAGGCGCCTCATGCCCGCCGTATCAAGATCTCAATCATTGAAGACCAC
>DASTBJ010000821.1:0-2537 GCA_035712125.1 Terriglobia bacterium | reverse complement strand
TTCGGAGTATGTTCACACGATATTTCGGAGTTTCTCCGGGTGGTCGGAGATCTCGCGATCCGCGACCAGGCCTGCCACTCTGCCAAAATCGAGTCAACTTAGTCCTTTGATGGCGCTTGCGATGACAGCCCTGGCCGAGTCCCGTGCGGCACCCTTCGTGCTATTTGAGCGGCTGAGAACCCTCGTTCTCAACCAAGGAGATCTGAAAATGAGATTAAAAGCAGTCAGTCTGCTCGCTGGCATCCTTATAGCCGCCGGGGGATGCGCCCCTGCGGCCGAAACCGCACAGCCCGTAGCAGAGATGGCGCGGCCTGCAACCACGGCGATTGCCCAGGGCGGGCCCACGCGAACGGAGCGCGACCTTCTGGGAGAAAAGCAAGTTCCCGCGGATGCGTACTACGGCGTCCAAACCGCGCGGGCCCTTGAGAACTTCCAGATCTCAGGAGTTCCCATCAATCGGTATCCCGAATTTATCGAAGCCTTGGCCATCGTGAAGCTGGCCGCAGCCCGAGCCAACACCGACGTCGGCGCGATGAAGAGGGAGACTTTGGATGCGATAGAGAAGGCGGCAGTCGCCATCCGTAAAGGGGACTACAACAATCAGTTCATGGTGGATTGGTACCAGGGCGGCGCGGGCACCTCCACCAACATGAACGCCAATGAAGTCATGGCGAACGTCGCACTGGAACTGACCGGCAGAAAGAAGGGCGAGTACAACATCGTCGAGCCCCATGACCACCTCAACATGTCCCAGTCGACCAACGACTCGTACCCGACGGCGATTAAAGTGGCGTTGATCCTGAGGAACGACAAGCTGGTCGCGGAGCTGAACAAACTCGTCGCGTCATTTCGGGCAAAAGGCGATGCTTTCATCGACATTGTAAAGATGGGGCGCACCGAGCTTCAGGATGCGGTACCCATGACGGTGGGGCAGGAATTTCACGCTTTTGCCGCGTCGCTGGAAAGCGAGATCGCTGTTCTTCGAGAGGCTGAAAAGCATCTGTATGCCGTGAACATGGGGGCGACGGCCATTGGCACCGGACTCAATGCCCCGAAAGGCTACGCTCCGAAAGTCGCGAGCCATCTTGCGACGATAATGGGGAAACCCATCGTTCCGGCCACGGATATGATCGCCGCGACCTGGGACCAGCAGGGTTTTGTGGCTTACTCGGGCGCACTCAAGAGCGTTGCGATTAAGTTCTCAAAGATCGCCAGCGACCTCATCCTGCTCGACTCCGGACCTCGCGCCGGTTTGAATGAGATCGAACTGCCGGAAATGCAGCCCGGTTCGTCCATCATGCCCGGCAAGGTAAACCCCGTCATTCCCGAACTCGTCAACGTGGTCGCGTTTCGCGTCATGGGCAACGACTATGCCGTCACTCTGGCCGCTCATGCCGGACAACTTCAGCTCAACCCCTACGAGCCGATCGAGGGACTCGTGATGATGGAGTCTCAGGATCTGCTCTACAACACTTCAGTGACTTTCCGAACAAAGTGCATCGATGGAATCAAGGTTAACGAAAAGGTGCTGGCACGCTACATGGAAACAACGGTCGGTATCGTCACTGCACTAAACCCCATCGTCGGTTACGAAAAGGCAACCGAACTCGCCGAGGAAGCCTACAAGAGCGGCAAGGGAATCCTTGAGGTCATCCGCGAGAAGAAGGTCCTTAGCGAGCAGCAGATCGCGGATCTGCTCGATCCGGTAAAGCTGACCAACCTGGACAAGGAAATGTACCGAAAAAAGAAATAGGTTCGACAAAAGGAGAGATTATGAAGCGGTTTCACTATCGACGATTGGTAATGGTCATTGCGGCGCTGATCGTAAGTGCGCAACTGACAATTGCGCAGCAGGCTCGAAAGCCCAACATCACGATTCTCGCCACCGGAGGCACAATCGCCGGTGCTGCGGCATCCGGTACACAGGCGGGCTATACGTCGGGCGCGGTGACCATCGATGCCATGATTGCGGCCGTCCCGGGAATCCGAGATGTTGCCAACATCAAGGGCGAGCAGGTTTCGAATGTCGGGTCTCAGGATATGAGCTTTGACATCCTGCTGAAGCTGGCGAAGCGCATCAACGAACTCACGAAGTCGAACGATGTCGACGGCATCGTGATCACCCATGGCACGGATACGATGGAAGAGTCTGCATACTTCCTCAATCTGACCGTAAAAACAGAGAAGCCGGTCGTGATGGTCGGCTCCATGCGTCCGTCGACCGCCGTCAGTGCCGACGGGCCGCTGAATCTCTACAACGCCGTCGGCGTGGCCGCCGATCCCAAGGCCAGAGGTCGCGGGGTGCTCGTCGTGATGAACGACTGGATCCATGCCGCGCACTCCCTGACCAAGACGAGCACGACCGCGGTTCAGACGTTCATGTCGCCGGTGCGCGGGCTGGTCGGCACGGCGGCCTACGGCAAGAATGATTTTTATACGACTCCCGAATGGAGACACACGACGAAGTCCGAATTCGACATTTCGAATGTCACCACGCTTCCTCGCGTCGACATCATCTACGCCTACATGGATATGTC
>DASTBJ010000820.1:0-3382 GCA_035712125.1 Terriglobia bacterium | reverse complement strand
TTGTGGAACGACGCCGACATTGCGTTCGACCGTAAAGTGCGGAAATAGTCCGGTTTCCTGAATGACATAGCCAATTCTCCGGCGCAGCCGAATCGGATCCCATTCCGTGGTTGCGCGTCCCTCGACGAGGACGTCGCCGCTGGTGGGATCCAGCAGTCGATTGATCAGCTTCAGGAGTGTTGTCTTTCCTGAACCGCTCGGACCAAGTAGGACAAGCGTCTCGCCCTGACCGACAGAGAGATCGATCCCGGAAAGCAGCGATTGGCCACCACCCGGCAGGTCGTAACTTGCTCGCCGCAGTTCAATCACCGGTTCGGGGTTCATTCGCATTTCAGCGTATCAGCGCATGACTCCGGGTTGCACGCTCTGAATACTGGATACTATAGGCCGCGCGATTTCCGGGCCAACTTTCTCGAAGGGATCACTTTGTTGAGCGAATGTAGCCAGAGGTGCCGCAAGGCTTGCTGTTAACAGGGCTGCCGCGTGACGTTTCACAACGCACCTCCCATGGTCTTGTTGGTGTTCCGAAATTGGAGACAGAGAGGAAATGACCGGTTAAATTCGGGGTATGCACAAGGGCATCGGCATCGACTTCGGCACAACCAACAGTTCTGTGGCACTGGCGCGCGATGACGGTCACGTGGAATCCGTACGATTCAATTCGGCGGCGGGCACGACGGAGACTTATCGGTCCGTCCTGTATTTCGAGCCGCGCAGCACGGGCATCGGCGGTCCCATCGCTATCGAGCGCTACCTCGCGGCGGATGAAAAAGGCCGGCTGATCCAGTCTCTGAAATCCTTTCTGGCGAGCCGGACCTTCACGGGCACCAGCGTCTACGGCAGGCAGTTTTCGCTCGAGGACCTGATCACGATCATGCTGCGCGATATCCGACTTCAGGCGGAGAGTCAGATCGGGACGTTCGAGGGTCCGATCGCCGTTGGACGACCGGTTCACTATTCTGGTGCCGGCACAGAGGACGACAACGAATTCGCAATACAGCGACTGAACCGCGCCCTGGCGAAAGCCGGAATCGGACCGGTCGTTTTCGAATACGAACCTGTGGCAGCGGCATCGTTCTACGAAAGCACGCTCGACCATGACGAACTCGTTCTGATTGGAGACTTCGGTGGCGGCACCAGTGACTTCTCCATTCTGCGCCTTGGACCGTCAGCGCGACAGAGTCGCTCGCATCGAATTCTGGGGACGGACGGCGTTGCGCTGGCGGGTGATGCATTCGATTCGCGTGTGGTCCACAACCTTGTCTCGCCGAAGCTTGGCCGCGGAACCGAGTATCGATCGCTCGATAAAATCCTGCCGATGCCGGAATGGATCTATACGGATCTTTCGCGCTGGCACTACCTGTCTTTTCTCAAATCGAATGAAACGATCGAATTGCTGCGCGGCATACGCTCGCAATCGTTCGACCCTGACCGCATCGATGGTCTTTTGCACATCGTTCAGAACGACCTCGGCTTCTACCTCCACCAGGCCGTGCAGGCCATGAAGGTCGAGTTATCTACAGAGCAGGCAGGAAGCTTCGTTTTTGAAGACCACGTGGTGCAGATGAATGGACGTGTGAAGCGATCGAGCTTTGAGAAATGGATTGAGCCGGACCTGGAGAAGATTCGCAACTGCGTCGAGCGGTTACTCGAGGCCACGGCTATTGCACCCCGTGATGTCGACAGGATCTTCCTGACCGGTGGATCTTCACTCGTACCCGCGGTCCGCAAGGTCTTCGAAGACCGTTTCGATGCGGGACGCATCTCCGGGGGAAGCGAGTTCACATCCGTTGCAAAAGGCCTCGCGTTGCGCGCGCTGTGGGAAGAGGAAAACTGACCGCGTCAGTTCAACGGCGGCATCTCCACGTGATCGATTACCATCAGTTGGACCGGAATCTTTGTGGGGTTCAGGCGAAGGCCGATAGAGGTAGCCCTTCGTGTTCTTGTACAAATCGGGCGAGTGGCCCCGGCGAAGAAGTTTCAGAAAGACCGTCTGCAGCACATCCTCCGCATCCTCGGCACGGCCCGTAACTCCATACGCCGTGCGATACACAAGTTGATAGTGCTCGCGAAACAAGCCTTCGAATTCACGGGCTTCGCCGACCGAATCGGACGCCGCGGCTGCCTGCATAAGCTCCTCACTGTAGAAGACCGGGTAAGGTTTGAATCTGTTAACAGGTAGAAACATCCTGGCACTCTTTTCAGAGAGTGCCAGACGACATACGGGACGGGCGGGAGCAATTTCACCATATTCAACCAGTTAGCCTCTCCGAGATCGGCGCCGCGCTAATTCCTGGCGTCCGACGTCTAATCTTCACATCATGTTACGCCCTACAGTTGAGGCTGAATTCGGCCGATAAAAGGTGGATAAAGAGACTGAGATGATTTATCGGCCGCAAAAGGATATTCCCGAGACTCATGAGGTGCGACGCCTGTTCTGGACCCTTGCGGAGCGAGGAATGAGGCAACTCACGCCTGGTGACCAGCAGATCGTTCATTATCTGGCCGACTTGCTGACGGAGTTTGTCCATGTTCGCAATCTGAAACGCATCGCCAATGATTCGGGACTCCGCCTCGAATATGTCGCGGAGATGCTGGGCGAGACAATGCGGCAGGCGGCTCCCGAGGTGCGCCGCGCGCACTTCAAGCATATCGGCGACGTCGCGCTGTTTGAGCTGGGGATGTTCCCGGAACGGCTGGCCTACGGACGCCGGCTGGTGAGCCCGTCGTATTACCTCGCCCAGGGCAGGCGCTCGTATTTCCTCGCGGCGGAGTCGGAATACGACGGGGAAACTGTGATCCTGCGGAAGTTGGCCGACCAGTTCGAAAAGTGCGTATCGACGCTCAACTGGGTCCGGACATACACACGGGATTCGTTCTACCAGTACATGCTCCGGGAATTCGACTTCATCTAGAGTTTGTCGAGGCCTTCGGTCAGCTCGATCGAGACGCCCCACGGGTCGATAATCATCGCAGTAGCGATGCCGTTCATACCCGGCGTATTTCTTGTATACGCCTGCGCGAGTTTGATGCCCTTCGCCTCGAGCGCCTTGCAGAACGCTTCGAGATTCTTAACCTCAAATCCGACGTGATCGACAACACGCCCTGCCGTTGGCACGTGGGCTATAGAAGGATCGCCTTCCCACCGAAAAAAGTTCAGGCTGTAGCCGACGCCGGGAAGGTCCGCCCCGATGAAGAAATCGGTCTGGCCGGACCGCAGTGTGGCGTCGAACGCTTTCATGTACCACTGCTGCATCTCGACGTACTGTTTATTGATGAAGTGAATGTGGTGGGCCACAATCGCCGGTGCATTGGGCTCAGACGCGGTCACCAGTTCGATCTTTGCGCCGTCGGGGCCAAGGAAGTAAGCGAACCGGCCGTA
>DASTBJ010000819.1:0-2590 GCA_035712125.1 Terriglobia bacterium | reverse complement strand
AAGGAAGGTCTCGACTGGACGGATTCTAAAGACATCGCGCTCGATGGCTGGGACCTGTATATCGCCTACTACGACGAGCAGCGGCAACTGTTGTTCATCCACTGCTCACGCAAGGGCAACGCCACGAGCGGGTTGGCCAGGGCCATCAGCGACAGTCTGGAATTGGTCGCCGGCGAAGAGATTTTCAAGACGTTTGCTGGGCTTCAACGACTGTCCCTGCACAGCGTTGGGTTGACGAGCCGAAGCAAGAATGTTCGCTACCAGATGTTCGCCGGTCTGGACGTGCGTAACGCCATCGACCCCGTTCTTCAGCAGGACAAGATGAAGCCGAACGTAACGGGCGTTGGGTATGAGTCTGGAAAGCGACATACCGTTGGAGGCTCGCGCAAGGGAAAGATGTGGGCGATGAGTTCGGGCTCGATTGCCCAGTGGCGGGACTGGTGCGACAGAATCGGCGCGAAGCTTACCGATCCAAACGCCCAACCGAACGATTTCCTTCGGTTTACCCTCCTCCCGTCGATCGTGGACCGTACGCCAGACGCTGAAGCGCTCTTGGCCGATTGGCCTGACCAGCTGTTTGAAGCGTGGAATTTTCGCTTTGAAGTTTGGGTCGCTGGCACGGCCTACGACTTTCATGAATGCCAGCTTGACCTCGTGAGCTGGCAGACCGCCTCCGACAGGTTCCGCTTCTCGCTGCGGGCGGGCCTCGACGTCGAGACAGTCCTCGAGCTACGGATTTGTGCACCGGTCCCACCTGCAACGGAGAGCACGTTTACCGTGCACCGCGTCGGCGGGGTAGCGAGTGAAATCAGAATTGGCGGCGAGAGGTCAAGCGCAGAGGAATTCTTCGGGCAAAACCCGCCCCTCGTCCGGCTTGCGGATGGCTCGCAGTTATCCGGAAACATCCTGCTCAAGCCGCGCGAGGCACTTGCGGACACGTACGACCGCAACCGTGTGATGACGCTCGGCTGGCAAGGCGTGGATTTCCAGAAGGAGAGCCGTTGGAAGGACGGGGCGTTGAGGCCTGATTCAATCCAGCAGTACTTCATCGCCCACCTTGAGACTGGACATGCAACCGTTATCTTCGACGATGACGATAACGGCGAGAGCGCTGACGTTGTGGCGATCGAAGAAACCGATGACACGATCACGGTCTACCTGTGGCACTGCAAGTACGCACACGGTGCAAACCCGGGCGAGCGGGCGGCGGACCTCTACGAGCTATGCGGCCAGGCGGAAAAGAGCACCAAATGGACGTGGAGCCTGGAGAACTTGGTCAAGCATCTCGTCGTGAGAGAGAGCAAGCACGGCCGCGGCAGGCCGAGTCGCTTTGTTCGCGGTTCCTCAAGCGGCCTCGTCACACTCCGCAAGAGTGCTCGCAAAAAGTTCGTCGTGTTCCGCGTCGGGATCGTGCAGCCAGGGTTTTCCAGGGACACAGCTCCGCCTGAGCACTTGGCGATCATCGGCGCCGCCAATACGTTCATTCAGACCGTGACCGACCAGCCCTTGCTTGTTTATGGCAGTGCGTAGTCGTTCGAGGATGTGACGATGGACTGGTACCAGAGCTTCGACGAACTCTGCGAGCATGCCGTTGAAGGACGCGATTTCCGGATTCGCACTGTCACTCGGCCGGGTCAGGTAGCAGTGATCGCGCCTCACGGCGGTGGCATTGAGCCGGGAACGTCAGAACTTGCTGAGGCTATAGCAGGGACCGCGTTGTCATTCTATGCATTCGAAGGGACACGGTCAAACAATAACAGGGACCTTCACATCACAAGCACGCGATTTCGGGAAGCAAGGTGCGAGGCTTTGATAGCTACTTCACCGCTCGTGATCACACTCCACGGTGAGGACAGCGACGACGAAGCGGTATTCATCGGCGGACTAGCCGGCGAACTGCTGAGGGCCGTTGAGGAGTCCCTCGAAGCAGCGGGGTTCAGCGTTGAAAGACACGCCAATCCCGCTCTCCAGGGCGAAAGTCGAGAAAATATTTGCAACCGGGGCGTCAGACGAGGGGGCGTTCAGCTAGAGCTGAGTTCAGGGCTCAGATCGACATTCTTCGAGGGATTGACTCGACGGGGACGCCGTAAGACTACTGACCGTTTTGCCACGTTTGTCGAAGCCGTGAGGAACGGAGTGCCACAGTTTTAGGCCTGCGCCATGCGGTCACGCAAATCACGTCAAGCTGCCGAAAGCGATTCTGCCGCGTAGGCCCCGTCAACCACGAAACTAGCAGTTGCTGCCCCAACCTGTGACAAGCGCCACGGGATTTCGGAACCTGCGAGATCCGATTCCAGTCCCACGTTTGGTCAAGGGGCCTTCCGGGGCGCCTAAGCGCGCCCGCAACTGTTTCTCGCGGGCGTAGCGCTCGGTCACGTCCCGGATGAACGCCACCACCCACTCAACCGCGTGGTCGGCGTTCTTCAGAAGCTGGATCGAGAACTCGATAGAGATCTGCCGGCCGTCCTTATGAAGCGCCGGCACTGCGAGCAACTGGCCCTCACCATAGTGGGTAACGCCAGTTCTCATGGCTGTTTCCCAGCCGGCCCAATGCCTCGCGCGCAGTCGATCGGGGATGATGAGATCCATC
>DASTBJ010000818.1:0-4838 GCA_035712125.1 Terriglobia bacterium | reverse complement strand
CAGAAGATGTCCTGGGTATTCGCCGACGATCGACCGTTGTTGGACGCATCTGGACACTCGGTATGCTGATTCTATTGTCTCCGCTCTTTACCGAGCCGGTTCTCCGCATTTTCGGCCTTTAAACTCTGGGCGAACCCAGGCTAACAACTGGTTGGAGCGGACTGTTCGAAGCAGGACAAACGGAAGAGCGGCCAGGCCAATCGCCCACCTTTCAAAATTGATCCCGCGCGTTGTACTCTGGGCTCACCCATGCGAGCCGAAGCCGAAACCACAGCACCCGTCCTCTTTCAGTATCGGCGGCCGATGGCTCCGTTGTCGGACTTTATCGAAATCCTCTGGTACTGGGCCGGTGGACGCACCCAGGAGCGCGAGCGCATTCTGCCCATGCCCACGCTAGAGCTGATCATCCAACTCCGTGGCCATCGTCCTTTCGCCGGTGTGGCCGGTCCCCACACGGAATCGTTCATCATCGACAGGCGCGAAACCGACACTATCCTCGGGGTCCACTTCAAATCCGGCGGTGCATTCCCGTTTCTCAGAGCTCCATTCGGTGACCTCCACAACACTCACGCGTCACTGGCGGATCTCTGGGGAGAGAAACGAACACGGAGGCTTGTCGAACTTCTCCACGAGTCTCCGAGTGCCGAATCGAAGTTCGACATCCTTGAGCGGTGGCTGCTGTGGATTGCTGACAGGCCACTCAAACATCATCCTTCGGTTGCGTTTGCTCTCCGAGAATTTCAATCCGATCCCGGGCTGTTCACCAGTGAACGCGTGGCGCGGCAGGCCAATCTCAGCCAGCGGCGATTCATCGAGCTCTTTCGCGACGAAGTAGGGATAACACCGAAGCTGTTCTGCCGCGTTCAACGTTTTCAAAACGTCATCCGGTGGATTGAGCAGCAGACCGAAATCGACTGGGTCGATCTCGCGCTTTTCCACGGCTACTCCGACCAGTCGCACTTCATCCACGACTTCCGCGAATTCAGCGGCCTCAAGCCCAGCGAGTATCTCGGACTGCGCACCGACTCGCTCAGTCACGTTCGCTACCCGGAATAGTCAAATTTTTACAATACGCATTACTCCGGCCGCCTTACGATCGGTGGCAAGGAGACGCATCATGAAGAAAAAGGAACCCAGGGTTTCAAAGACGCAGAACGTAACGCCCTACCTGCTCTACAAAGATGTCGGCAAAGCCCTCGACTGGCTGGCAAAGGCTTTCGGTTTTCTCGAAGTCGGTGACCGTTTTGAAAAGGACGGAATCATTCAGCACGCCGCAGTCGTCACTCGCGATGGCGGAGACGTGATCATGATGGGATGTCCCGGGCCGAAGTACAAAAACCCCCAAAAACTCGGCACTGCCACACAACTTCTGTACATCTACGTTGACGATGTGGACAAACATTTCGCCCGCGCAAAGAAAGCGAAGCCAAAGGTCGTCAACAAGCTTGAAGATACGTTCTACGGCGATCGGCGCTATGGTGTGGAGGATCCCGAAGGCCATCAGTGGTTCTTCGCGCAGCAGGTGCGTAAGGTGTCCTCAGAAGAGATGAAGAAAGCAGCCGGAGCAGAGTGAGCCATGTACATTCCCGTTGGACGAATCCTCCTTCGAAAATAGAGTCGGGCTGGGGCTGGACAGCGTGAGCGACGACGGTGGCGCGAAGCGCCGGGGTGGCGCGGGCCAAACACTAGATTTCTTGACCAACACCACCCCAGCCAAGGCTGCGCCTTGGCTTTCCCCTCCTCAGACTGAGGAGGGGAGTTGTGACGATTTTCATCATTCGTTGTGAGCAACCGCTCATGTACGACTGCATTTCAGATGCAGGATTCGTCCAATCTCAAAAGCTTACGTTCTTATCAAAACGGGATTGCCTTCTGCCGGAGCCGTTCTCGCCGCGCATGTAGCGACACCCGCCAGCGATGCGTTTCCGGCACGTCATCCAGATGTGCGAGAGCCTGCTCGACGACTTCCAGCGCGCGAACGGCATCACCGGCGATGCGTTCATAATGAATAGCGGCGCCTTCATGACCCGCCATACTGAACGTCGAGTTCCTCATCAGCTCCTGGCACAAGGCAAGGGCACGGGCGTGATTACCGGCGCGGCGAGACAGAACCGCGAGGCTCTCCGATGCCTTGAGCGCAATACCCTCCGGAAGTCCCCCACGGAAGGCCATCTCATAAAGTTCGATGGCGTTCTTCCATTCCCCGGTGTTCTCCATGATGCGCGCCAGCGAGTACAAATCCAGTGGATTATCCAGTGCGGCCGGCGCCTGCACGACACGGTCGCACGCACATACTGTCAATGCGGCGAGCGACACCACATCGTGCAGGTTGTGCTTTAGCACGGCGTTCATCACCGACGATCCTCTTCCTTTCAGGTAATCGAAGTACGCGCGAGGAATCATTCCGCCGGGAATATCGGCGCCACGAAGGAACGACACAATCCTGCTTTCGAGCGCCGCGAGCCGGCAGCTGCCGTGTCCATGCCGCCAGAGCCGGCGGGCGCCAGGCAACAGATCCAGGTGCGCCATATCCTGAAAAGGACTGTTCAACCGCGCCAGCGTAAAACGTGTCTCCAGCAGGGGGACATCAAACGATGAGCCGTTGTAGGTCACGACCATTTTGAATCGCTGCAGGAGTTCCCCGATCGCGAGCAGCATGGACGGCTCCTCATCGAAATCGCGCATGAAATACTGCACCAGCCGAAAGTCGTCGCCCTCAAAGTAGCCGACACCGACAAGGAACGGCACCATCCCTGTTCCACCCTGAATACCTGTCGTCTCGGTATCGAGGAAAACGATGGAATCCCTGGAGCCGACCGTCTCCTTTCGCCGCATCAGGCACAGGAAGCGTTGCAGATCTCCGCACGAAAAACGTCCCAGCCGGACGTTTCCATGATAGCGATCGTCCTCATATGTGGCTCGAATCACGAGATGACGGCCCAGCGGCGTGACTTCCTCCGTGCCATCGATGGGTACGGCCTCCTCAACGCGGTGTGGGCCCTGCATCCGAAGGAAGGTGAGCTGTCTCGTCAATGACGAAACGGGGTTCTCGGCTTGAAACAGCTGTCGTTGCGGCGACTCCTTCCGCCGGAGATGCCCGAGCGCCTTTGAAAAGTCAGGCATGTTTCAGTGCGTCCAGAATCGCGAGGGCCACCACTTTTGCGCGGGGCGTCGGCCCGACGCAGGACGGACAGCCATCGTCGCAGCCACACGAACGGATCAACTGTGCGACGGCGGCCAGCACTTCCTCTCGAATCTCATATAGCGGACGGCTGAGTCCAATCCCTCCGGGAAAGTTGTCGTAGATGTATACGGTCGGATGAAACGTCGGATTGTCCAGACCAAACTCGACGGCGGCTCCGAGGTCTCTCCGATCACACATCAGGAAAACCGCGGCCAGTTGGGCCAGCGCATGGGCCAGCCCATGAAGCCCGTTCAGCCGGTCGATTGAGGCAAAATGCAGCGATTCAAACTGCGGGCGCGGAATGGTAATCCAGTACGCGGTGGTATGCATTTCCTGAACGGGCAGGTTCAGGTCCCCGGATCCCACATTTTCCATGGTGAAGAACTTGATCTTCTTGAAGCCGACCACCTGATGCGCGACATGCACTTCGCCGTGGTTGTGTTCGGCACAGGTCTCCATGGTCTCAAGCGTCCGGACCTTTGTGTATGTGATGGCGTCGGTGTAGTAGTCGGAGTGAACTTCCTTCACATAGGCGCGGCGTTCCCGGATATCGAGCTGATGCACGTAGTACTGCTGGCCCTGGTGAAGGTAGATCGCCTTCTCGTGAAGCGTCGTGAATGCGCTCGTGTAGTCCACTTCGCCGATGATGCGGTTCGCTTCGGCATCTCCTTTGCCGGCCGCCATTTCGACGACCACAAAGTTGTCGGAGCTGATGCTTCGCAGCGAGACCGCATCTGCCGGATAGGCCTCGCTCGTCCAGTGCCACTTGTCGCCCGCGCGATGGATGAACCCGCGCTCGGCAAGGTATTCGAGGATCTCGCCAACAGCGTGCCCGCCAAAGGCTTCATCGGCACCAAACGGTAGCTCGAATGTCGCGCACTGCAGATGATTGAGGAGGATGTGGATGTTGTCGGCATTCACGAGACCGCGCTCCGGCGGCTGATTCAGAAAATATTCCGGATGGTTGACGATGTACTGATCGAGCGGCGTGCTCGACGCTACCATCACCGCGACGGACATCCCGCTCCGCCGGCCGGCGCGTCCGATGCGCTGCCACGTCGATGCAATCGTTCCGGGATAGCCGGCAAGCACGGCAACGTCGAGACTTCCAATATCGATGCCGAGCTCCAACGCATTCGTTGAAACAACGCCGCGGATCCGGCCATCCCGGAGCCCGCGTTCGATCTGGCGACGCTCATTCGGCAGATAGCCGCCGCGATAGCCAACCACAGTTTCCTGCGGAACCGGTCCGGTCTCGATGGAAGCTTTCAGGTAGCGGACCAGGATCTCGGTGATCAGGCGACTGTTGGCGAACACAATCGCCGGAATGTTCCGCTTGAGAAAAGCTCCTGCGATTTGCCTGGCTTCGTGGACGTATGACCGTCGAATGCCCAGTTGACGGTTGACGACCGGCGGGTTGTAAAAGAAAACATGTTTCTCTGCCGACCCGGCCCCACTCTCGGCGACGAGTTCAAACGGCTTCCCGCTGAGGTGTTCGGCCAGTTCCTTCGGATTGGCGATTGTCGCGGACGTGCAAATGAACTGCGGGCGACTTCCGTAGAACTCGCACACCCGCGCAAGCCTCCGAAAGACGTTGGCCACGTGGCTCCCGAAGACGCCGCGATACGTATGAAGCTCGTCGACAACAACAAAG
>DASTBJ010000817.1:0-13783 GCA_035712125.1 Terriglobia bacterium | reverse complement strand
ATTCGGGGTGATGTTCATTACATCCGGATCGGAAACCACACCAACATTCAGGACCTCAGCATCCTTCATGTCATGAAGGACCAATATCCGCTTGTTCTTCACGACTATGTGACGATTGGTCATGGCGTCATGCTGCACGGTTGCGAGATTGCATCGCACTGCCTGATCGGCATGCGTGCCACAATTCTGAACAACGCAAGGATCGGCCCGCATTCGATCGTGGCGGCCGGCGCCGTGGTAACCGAGGGTGCAGTCTTCCCGGAACGAAGTCTGATTATGGGTATGCCTGCCAAGGTGAAGCGCCCCCTGACAGACGATGAAGTCGCACACATCGACGAGTACGCCCGGCGTTACTACCAGTACAAGGAAACCTACCTCGAGATGCACAGGAAGACAGAATGATCCATGCTGTTCGAGGCACGTACGACCTGCTGCCTGGCGACATCGAAATCTGGCAGGCGGTAGAATCCCGGATCCGGAATGTTTTCGCCACCTACGGCTTTAACGAAATCCGGACGCCGATCCTGGAGGCAACCGAGCTGTTCGTGCGCGGGGTCGGCGAGGAAACCGATGTTGTTTCAAAAGAGATGTACACCTTTACCGACCGTGATGGCGCATCGCTGAGCCTCCGGCCCGAGGGTACGGCTCCGGTCATCCGCGCCTATATCGAGCACCAGCTTCAGAATGAGGCGCGCATGATGAAGTTGTTTTACATCGCCCCGATGTTTCGTCGTGAACGCCCCCAGAAGGGAAGGTACCGCCAGCACGTGCAGGCAGGAGCTGAAGTTCTTTCCCCCACCGATAATCCGGCGATCGAGGCGGAAGTTATCGAGATGCTGCTCTTCTTCTTCGGACAAGTCGGGCTGCCTGAACTGGATGTCATGGTGAACTCGATCGGACACCCGGGATGCCGGGCTCCATTTCTTCAGGAGCTCCGGAAAGAAATTGCATCGCGCGCGGAGCGGCTGTGCGAAGACTGCCGGCGGCGCGGTGAAACGAATCCTTTACGTGTGTTCGACTGCAAGGTCCCCTCGTGTCAGCCGGTGATTGCGGAGTTACCCACCATCACGGCGCATATCTGCGAGGACTGCCGGAGGCATTTTGATAAGTTTCAGGAGTACCTCAATGCTCGTGGGATCAAGTATCGGGTCAACCCGAGGCTGGTTCGCGGTTTCGATTACTACCTGAGGACCACCTTTGAGATCACATCCAGCGGGCTGGGAGCGCAGAACACGGTCGCAGCGGGCGGGCGATACGACGGTCTGTTTCAGGATCTCGGCGGTCCCGCCAGCAGCGGCTTCGGTTTTGGCATGGGAATGGAACGATTGATTCTTTCCATACCGAACCCTGACGCGCTCGTTCCGGATTATTCGCCGGAGTACTTCCTGGCTCCGCTCGGAGATGCCGCGTTCGACTACGCGACCATGCTTGCGCGCCGGGTGAGAGCACGGGGCAAACGGGTTTATCTCGATTTCGACGGCCGCAGCCTGAAGAGTCAGATGCGTCTGGCGGACAAACTGAACGCGAAAAGCGTCGTGATTATCGGAGACGAAGAATTGAAATCAGGTACGCTGGTGCTTCGCGACATGGCGACAAAGGCACAACGTAACGTTCGGGAGGAAGATCTCGTTTGAAGCGCACTCATTCTTGCGGGGAACTTGCTAAAACAAACGCCGGTAACTCGGTAACCCTGATGGGCTGGGTGAATACCCGCCGCGATCACGGCCAGCTGGTGTTTATTGACCTCAGAGACCGCGCGGGCATTACGCAGGTCGTCTTTGAGGCGGCCAATGCCACCGTACATGATCTCGCCAAGACCCTGCGGTCCGAGTTCGTCATCGCAGCAACCGGTAAAGTGCGCGTGCGCGGTGAGGGTCTCGCCAATCCCAATCTCAAGACCGGAGAAATCGAAGTCGTCGTGGAGTCTTTGACGATTCTCAGCGAGGCAAGGACGCCGCCCTTCCCGATCGAGGACGAAACGACCACTTCAGAGGATTTGCGTCTGAAGTACCGCTATCTGGATCTGCGCCGGCCCAGGCTGCAGGAGAACTTCCGGCTGCGACACAAGGTCAACATGGCCGTCCGCAACGTAATGGACCGGCACGGCTTCTGGGAAGTCGAAACACCCATCCTCACCAAGTCGACTCCTGAAGGGGCGCGCGACTATCTGGTCCCCAGCCGTCTCTATCACGGGAACTTCTATGCGCTTCCCCAGTCGCCACAGCTGTTCAAGCAGCTTCTGATGATTTCCGGTTTCGAACGTTATTATCAGATCGTCCGGTGCTTCCGCGACGAAGATCTTCGGGCGGACCGCCAGCCTGAGTTCACGCAGGTCGATATCGAAATGTCGTTCCCTTCGCAGGAAGAGTTATTCCCGATCATCGAGCAAATGATGGTCGAGGTTTTTGCGTTGAATGGGGTGCAGATCTCGACGCCCATACAGCGGATGAGTTTCGAAGAGGCGATGGACAAGTATGGCAGCGACAAGCCGGATACACGCTTTGAAGTCTTGCTCCAGGATTTCACGGCAATTTTCAAGAAGGCCGAGCCGTGCATTTTCCGGGAAATGGCCGAAGGCGGGCAGACAATTCGCGGTTTTATGGCTCCAGGGGTGTCTTATTCACGCAAGACTCTGGATGATCTGACCAACTATGTGAAACAGATGGGCGCTGCGGGTCTTGCATGGATCAAGCCCACGGTCGAGGGTATGAGTTCGGCACCCGTTGTGAAGAACGCGGGCGCAGCGGCCATCGACGCAGTTCTCAGCCAGGCCGGAGCGAAAAATGGTGACATGGTCTTTCTCATGGCTGGCGAAAAGGACCCCGTTCTGAATCTGATGGGCACACTACGCCTGGAACTCGCCAGGAGAGAGAACTGGATTCCGGCCGGCAAGTGGAACATGTTGTGGGTGGTGAACTTTCCGCTACTCGAATTCTCCCCGGAAGAGAATCGTTGGGTCTCGCGGCACCATCCATTCACGGCGCCGGTCGCAGAAGACCTCGATATTCTCGATTCGAATCCCGGGGCGGTGCGGGCTCAAGCCTATGATCTCGTCCTCAACGGAACGGAGATCGGTGGCGGCTCCATTCGTATTCACCGAAGCGACGTGCAGTCGCGCATTTTCAAAACACTGGGCTTCACGGAGGCCGAAGCTCGGGAGAAGTTTGGATTCTTCCTGGAGGCCCTCGAATACGGCACTCCGCCGCATGGTGGCATTGCGCTGGGTCTGGACCGCATTGTGATGATCCTGGCGGGCCAGCCATCCATTCGCGACGTCATTGCTTTCCCCAAAACGGCACGGGGAGTGGATGCAATGAGCGGTTCGCCGTCTGTCGTTTCTGAACAGCAGTTGAAAGAGCTGGGGCTTCAGATTCGTAAGACGTAAGCGGTACGATCACTCTGTGTGGTTCATCGCATGTCTACTACCGTCTTTCTGCCCGATCAAATTGCCAACTGGGTGACAGCCCGGCTTCCTCTTGTGGACCTGAGCAAAGTCCGATTTCGCGTTAGGGAGCGAATACCGTTCTGGTGGATGGCCCCTAAGCGGACGTTCAACGGTTTGACGCTGTGGAATCGGGTCTACCTGGTCAACAACTGCTGGCAGTGCGACCCTGTAACTCCCGGTGGTCTTGAGCTGATTCTTCACGAGCTCGTTCACGTCGCGCAGTACCGACGGAATCCCGTGGTGTTCCCCGTGCGATACCTGATCAACCATTTCAGGTATGGTTACGACCGCAACCCGGCGGAGGTGGAGGCCCGAGAAACAGCGTCCCGGCTTGCGGCCTCATTCTTCAGCGGCTAAGGCGTCAGCGGTCAGGGGGGCACTTCCTCTTGCGTCTGCTCACTACATCATGTTCAAATCCCTGCTGCCAGGCAGGAGGTGTTTCTATGAGAGCGGATCAAGTCTTCAGCACAGCGACATATTCCTGTGGGGCGAAATAGGACAGGTTTCCAGCTAACCATTCGGTCTTCCGTTTCATCGTAGAGCTGCAACTACCCCGCCTTTCTCGTTCCACATTCACGAAAAATTCTTCATCTTTCGGAGGGAATCCACGTGGATCTACGCATCCTTGGATGGAACGATCACTTTGCGGACCATTGGAAAATAAATGCCGGCCGTGACCTGCGGCCGGGCAGAGTCGTTGAGGAACAGAAGGAAGCCTACCGGGTTGCCGGTGAGGACGGCGAGATGCAGGCGGAGGTCATCGGACGCCTCCGCTATGAAGCTCTCGACAGATCGGCGTTTCCCGCTGTCGGGGACTGGGTGGCCATGCACACACTGCCGGCGGAGGGGAAAGCGCTGATCCACGAGATTCTGCCGCGCCGTACAAAGCTCTCGCGCAAGGTAGCGGGTGAACGCGCGGCCGAGCAGATCCTTGTTACGAACGTCGACGTTGCGTTTGTCGTGATGTCTCTCAACGCGGACTTCAATGTCCGCCGCCTGGAGCGATATCTAGGTGTCATCCGCGAGTCTGGTGCTGAACCGGTCGTGTTGTTGAGCAAGGCTGACCTGTGTTCCGATACGGGCAAAGCCACTGCAGACCTTGTGGCCGTCGCGCCGGGCATAAACAGCCATATTCTCAGTGCGCGGACCGGCGAGGGAATGGCGGCTCTCGCCCCCTACATTGAAGTCGGGCGAACCGTTGTATTGCTCGGATCATCGGGCGTTGGCAAATCGACGATCATCAACCGGCTGCTCGGTTCCGATGCGCAGAAAACGCTGGAGATCCGGTCCGGCGACGAACGCGGCCGTCACGCCACCACGTATCGCCGGTTGTTCTTGATGCCGTCCGGCGGTGTGCTTATCGACACACCAGGCATGAGGGAACTGCAGTTGTGGGACGCGGACAGGGGCCTTGATGACGTCTTCGAGGATCTCGCGATCCTGGGCTCCAAATGCCGATTTCGCGACTGCCAGCATCAGACAGAGCCGGGCTGTGCGGTACTGGAAGCGATCGCCGATGGAACCCTGGAGCCCGGCCGTATCGACAACTTCAAGAAGCTGAAACGCGAACAGCAGTTCCTCGAGCGGCGCCGCGACGCCGCAGCTCAGGCCGAGCAGAAGAAGCTGTGGAAACGGCGGCATCGAGCACTGAGGCACCATTACAAGTCCCAACGCTGAGATGGCGAGCTTAGACTGTTAAAATCCCGAGATCGGGGTCAGGCACCTCGAATTCTCGCCGCAATTCTGATGGGGTTCTAGGTACCTGACCCAGTTTTGGGTCCTGAAATAGCCCCTGGCAACAGTAGAATGCGGTCCTTATGCCTCGGATTCGCGTTCTTCCCGACGATATCGCCAACCGGATTGCTGCAGGTGAAGTCGTCGAGCGGCCTGCGTCCATCGTGAAAGAGTTGATAGAAAACTCTCTGGACGCGGGTGCCACGAGAATCTCGGTTGACATTCTGGAGGGCGGACGCCGGCTCATTCGCGTGACCGATAACGGAGAGGGTATGGTCGCGGAAGATGCGTTGACCTGCCTGCTCCGGCACGCAACCAGCAAGCTGTATAACCCGGATGATTTGTTTTCGATAAAGACGCTTGGATTTCGCGGAGAGGCGCTGCCTTCTATCGCGTCCGTGTCTCGCTTAACCCTGGAAACACAGGCGGAGAGCGGAATTGGAACCGCGATCGAAGTTGCAGGCGGCCAGATCGTCGCACAGCGCGAAGGCGCGTTCCCGCAGGGAACGCGGATCACGGTTGAAGACTTGTTCTACAACGTTCCGGCGCGGCGGAAGTTCCTGCGGTCCGAATCCTATGAACTGAGCCAGGTAACCAGTTATTGCACCCACTATGCGCTCGCGTTCCCCGAGATTCATTTCCTACTCAATAGCGGCAGTATCGAAATACTTTCGACTCCCGCAGTCTCCGACTTCCGTGAGCGGATTTACCAGGTCTTCGGAAACGACCTGCTCGACGAACTGGTGGAGCATCAAAAGGGGTTCGGACGGTCGGGTCTGAAGATTCATGTTTTCACGTCGCGTCCCCATGTACAGAAGTACAACCGTCATTCCATGTTCTTTTTCGTGAACCGCAGGCTCGTACGAGACAAGATCATCATGCATGCGGTCAGTGAGGCGTACCGGAACATGCTGCCATCGGGAACGTACCCTGTCGTGATTCTCTTTGTGACGGTGCCGTTTGAAGACGTCGATGTAAACGTTCATCCCGCAAAGACGGAAGTACGATTCAAACATCAAAGCTTCATACACGATTCCATTCGTGATGCGATTGTTGCGGGACTCACCACAGACAAGACCATCGTTGCCATGCAGGCGACGCCGGCCGGTTCACCGTGGGGATTGCCCGCTCCGCCTCCACGGGTTCCGGACTCGTGGACCGGAGATGATCCGATCCTCAACGCGCCGTTTGCCCTGCAGGCGGCGCCCGCTGTTCTCGAGGGACAACCCAGGCGTCTGGATCTTTCCTTCGGGCCGGCGGAACAGTCCACTCAGGCGACGCAGCCTTCCCCGGCCTATGCGGATTTCGATCGGGTGAAGCAGGAGGTGCGTCCGCTCGGACAACTGCGTGACAGTTTTATTGTCGCAACAGACTTGACAGGGCTGATTTTGATTGATCAACACGTCGCCCACGAACGTGTACTTTTTGAGAATTATTTGCGACAAAAGCTTGCCGGAATGCTCGAAGTGCAGCGATTATTGATGCCCATTGTTGTAGAGCTGCCGCCGCGCCAGCTTGTCATTCTCGAGAACATTGTTCCCGAGCTGGTACAAAACGGTTTTGAGGTGGAGCCGTTCGGACCGAAGACGATAGCAATCAAGGCCGCTCCCGCCATTCTGAAGGCAGGGTCGGTTGAGAAACTTCTGCGTGAACTGCTGGATGGACTCGAGCGCGAAACCCAGGTGATGAATATCGACGCGCTCAAAAGAAAGATCGCAGCAACAGTTTCATGTCATGCGGCAATCAAGATAAACACGCCGCTCGATGAAACCAAAATGCGATGGCTTGTTGGGGAGCTGATGAAGACCGATGTTCCGACGGTTTGTCCTCATGGGCGTCCCATCATTCTTAGATACGATCTCAGGGAGATCGAAAGGGCGTTTAAACGAGCTTAGTCGTTGACAGATGCTTCCGGAGCCTTTATTTATTGGGGGTCCTGAATGCGGCTTTTATTATTGGCAGACTGAAAAAGGAGAATACGAATGGCGAAAATGACCCAGACTCAGATCATCGCTGAAATGTCAGTTAAGTCGGGAATCAGCAAGAAGCAGACAAAAGACTTTATGCTGGCGCTGGTAGACCTTGCGCATCGCGAAGCGAGGAAGGGTGAATTTGCCCTCCCTGGACTCGGAAAACTCGTGAAGCAAAAGCGGAAGGCTCGCATCGGCCGCAATCCGGCAACTGGCGAGGCGATCAAGATTCCGGCGAAGACCGTCCTGAAGTTCCGTGTGGCCAAAGCCGCCAAGGACGCCGTTCTCGGTAGCAAGAAGTAACTGTATTGGAGTATGGGGGAGGAATCGAAACATCCTCCCTTTTTTACTTCTTTTGCGCTGCACGCTGCAGTTCATCTTCAATGACTTCTTGAACCTCAGCATACGATCTTCCCGACAGCAGACGGCCGTTGATGAAAACCGTAGGCGTGCTGTTCACGCCTATTCTACGGGCGTCGTCCCTGTCTTTCTGAACCGCTTCAGCCTGCTTTCCCGAATCGAGACAGGTATTAAAAACCGCAGCATTCAAGCCGAGCGCCTGTGCCCGCTGTTTGAGCGAAGGCACGTCGAGGCGAGACTGATCACTGAACAGCGAGTCGTGGTATTCCCAGAAGCGTCCCTGATCGTTCGCACAAAGCGAAGCCTCAGCGGCCTTTTGCGCGTTGGGGTGCATATTGGTCAGCGGAAACTGCCGGTACACCATTCTCACCCGGTCGGCATAATTCTTCTCAACGAGCTTTAGTGTCGGATAGAACGCGCCACAAAACGGACATTCAAAATCCGCAAACTCCACGATAGTGACCCGCGCGGCCACGGGTCCGCGTGAAGGGTAGCCCGCGGTGGCGATCTCGGTTCTCAATGGGTCCAGAAACGTGACGACTTTGAAGTTTCGCCGCATGTTGGTAACGAGCATTTCGCGAAAGCGCCTGCGGCTCGTGTCGATCATGTATTGCCGAACCTGCGGCAGGGCTTGTGCCTTTGGAAGGGGAATCTGAGCCTTGTTCAGCTCGTAGAACCGGTCGACCTCCTCTGCCGAAGGAGTCTGCACGTTACTTTCAACCTCGGCTTCCAGCAACTGTTCCCGCGTCATCCGGTTTTTTGCAGCTTCAAGGGTGAGAAGCTTGTCCTCAACGATGGAGTTCAAGGCTCTCCACAATATCTCCAGCCTGGCGCGATCATATGCCGACTGAGGCTGTGGCCGATTCGCATCGAGCTTGGATAACTCCGGTGCGGCGGCCTGCAGCATCTGCTGTTCCATGATGTTTTCGCCGTTTACGGTCGCGACGATTCTAGGATTCTGCTGGATGCCCAGAAGTGAGCTTGCGGACAGCAGCGTGGCTATGACGAGTCCCTGGTAAATTCTCATGGCGATATTCCACCCGCGAGGTCGCCTTTTGTCAAGGCATGCGGGTGCAGTTGTGCGTCGGAGTCTTTGTTTACTTCGTCCAGCGCGTGGAGGTTTCCCTGATGCGGCGTAACGCTTCCTCAATGTTTGTGAGGGAGTTGGCGTAACTGAACCTCAGGAAGCCGTCGCCATGCTTACCAAAGGCGCTGCCGTTCAGGCACGCCACCCCGGCTTCGTTGAGCAACAGGTCTGCCAGATCTTTCGAGGATACGCCCGTCCCCGTTACATTCGGGAATGCATAGAACGCGCCTGCAGGAGTCGAACACCGGATCCCGGGGACTGCGTTGAGCCCTTTCACGATGGCATCGCGCCTTTTGCGGAATTCGGCAACCATGACAGCCACGTCGTCCTGTGGCCCCTGCAGCGCAGCCAGGCCCGCCTTTTGGGTGAAGGTAGCCGTGCAGGAGTTGGAATTCACCATGAGGAGGTTGACAGCCTCGGCAAGTTTCAACGGCATGACACCGAAGCCGAGACGCCAACCGGTCATCGAATACGTTTTCGAGAAACCGTCGAGGATCACGGTCTTGTCGATGATTCCCTCGAAGCTCGTGATGGAGGCCGGTTCCTCGTCATAAAAGATTCTGCAGTAGATCTCGTCGCTGAGGATCGTGAGATCGCGCTCGCGAAGCATGTCGGCAATCTGCCGGAGATCGTCCCTGGGGATCACGCCGCCCGTCGGATTCGCCGGCGAATTCAGCACGACGAGCTTCGTTTTGGAGGAGAGCTGGTCTTTCAGAACGTTGAGATCAAATGAAAACCCGCGGCTTTCAACGAGCGGCACGGGTTTGGGCACGGCACCGAGGAAATTTATGAGGGACTCGTAAATCGGAAAACTCGGGTCGGGATAGATGACTTCATCGCCTTCTTCCAGCAACGCCATCATCACGAAAAACATGATCGGCTTGCCGCCGGGAACCACGCAGACGTTGTCAGGGCCCACTTTCACGCCACGCGTGCGGGACACATGCGCCGCGATCGCTTCCCGGAATTCGAGCAATCCGGCCGTCGGACCATACTTCGTCCAGCCTTCGTCGAGGGCCTTCTTGCCCGCTTCGACAATGTGTTTTGGCGTTGGGAAGTCCGGGGCGCCAATCTCCAGATGGATGATGTTCTTGCCCTGTTTCTCGAGCGCCTGCGCCCTGGCCAATACTTCGAATGCGGATTCGGTTCCGATCCGCTCCATCTTTTTCACAAGTTTCATAGGAGTGTTGGGGAAGAAGAGGGTATCGGGGGATTTGGGTGTTCCACCCACCCGGGATCCCCCGAATCTCCCTCTTGCAGTAGAGTCCGTTACTTTCCGCCGCCGCTCATGGAGGCGAGGAACTCTGCGTTCGTTTTGGCTTTGCCCATTCTCTCGAGCAAGAGCTCCATGGCTTCAACAGTGGACAGCGGGTTGAGAACTTTGCGAAGGATCCAGATTCTCGTCAATTCGTCCTTGGCGACCAGTAGTTCTTCCTTGCGGGTTGCCGAGCGATTGATATCGATCGCAGGGAAAACTCGTTTGTCCATCAACTTCCGGTCGAGGTTGATTTCCATGTTGCCGGTGCCCTTGAATTCTTCAAAGATCACGTCGTCCATTCGGCTGCCGGTGTCGATCAGGGCGGTTGCAATGATCGTCAGGCTTCCGCCTTCTTCGACATTGCGGGCCGCTCCGAAGAACCGCTTGGGCCGCTGGAGTGCGTTGGAATCGACGCCGCCCGATAGGACCTTGCCGGACGGTGGCACGATCGTGTTGTAAGCACGTGCAAGCCGCGTGATCGAATCGAGCAGAATAACAACGTCCCGTTTGTGCTCGACCAGACGTTTGGCCTTTTCAATAACCATCTCAGCAACCTGAACGTGGCGAGAGGCAGGTTCGTCGAAGGTGGAGCTGATGACTTCGCCGTTCACGGAGCGCTGCATATCGGTAACTTCTTCCGGGCGTTCGTCAATCAGGAGAACGATCAGGATCACCTCGGGGTGATTCTGTGTTATCGAGTTGGCGATCGTCTGCAGCAACATCGTTTTGCCGGCACGCGGCGGAGCCACGATCAGACCGCGCTGCCCTTTCCCGATCGGAGTCAACAGGTCGAGGACGCGCGCAGACAGGTTGTCCTTTGTCGTTTCAAGCTTCAGCCGGTCATTGGGATAGAGCGGGGTCAGGTTATCGAAGAAGATCTTGTTTCGTGCTTCATCCGGATGCTCGAAGTTGACGGCTTCGACCTTGATGAGGGCGAAGTACCGCTCACCATCTTTGGGTGGGCGAACCTGTCCGGATACGGTATCTCCTGTGCGCAAATCGAACTTGCGAATCTGGGACGGCGACACGTAGATGTCATCCGGGCCTGGCAGGTAGTTATAGTCGGGGGCGCGTAGGAATCCGAATCCATCAGGGAGCGTTTCCAGAACGCCTTCACTGAAGATGAAGCCGCTCTTTTCGGTTTGCGCCTGCAGGATCTTGAAGATCAGTTCCTGCTTCCGCATTCCGGAAGCTCCTTGAATATTGAGGTCCTTGGCAACCTGCGTCAGCGAAGCGATGTTCATCTCCTTCAGCTGGGCAATGTCCATCGTCGCTGCGCCTTCTGGGCGATCTGAGGTAACGGTTTTTTTACTCATAGGTGGGTTTTCTTCGCTCACTGTGTGGGGTCCTGGGCAATGGCTTCACGAATTCTGGACAGGACAGCGTCCTTTCCAAGACCCGTGACAGCCGAGAAAGCTAGGGTCTCCTTTGTTCTTAGTTCGTCAGCGCTCCTGCGGAGCGCCTGATTCAATTTGTTCTTTGAAAGCTTGTCGGCCTTCGTCAGAACTACTGCATTCGGAATGCCGTAATGGTCCAGCCATTCTTTCATCAACCGATCCGATTCCGTCGGTGGAATTCTGCAATCCACAAGCATCAACGCCAGCTTCAGTTGCTTGCTTCCGGCGAGATAGCTCTCGATCATTTGACCGAGGCTGTCTCGAGTCGTTTTGGATACCCTGGCGTATCCGTATCCCGGCAGATCGACAAAGTAGATTTTTTCATTGACGAGAAAAAAGTTGATCGTCTGTGTTCGTCCGGGCGTTGAACTCGTGCGCGCCAATCCGCGGGAGTTAGTAAGTGCATTCAGTAAACTGGATTTGCCAATGTTTGAGCGGCCACAAAAAGCTACTTCCGGCCGTTTGTCATGGGGAAAGTCATCCGGTTGTTTTGCGCTCTTAACGAATCGGGCAGAACTGATTCTCACGACTCACAGCGCGAAAGGTTATGGCACGAATCGAACGACTTTCATTGTAACAAGGGACCGCCTGTCGCAAAAGACTTTTAGTGCATCACCGGTCCCTGCCGGTTGTCGGACTCTTTTTCTATATACGGCCGGAACCCTGTTTCCGCTCCTATCTGTTCATCAATCGGCACCAGCGATCGTGTCAGAGCCACCTTCAAGACTTCGTCCATGGATTCAACGAAATGAATCGTAAAGTCCGCTCGAATATCCGCGGGCACATCGGCGAGGTCCTTCTCGTTGTCTTTCGGGAGGACGATGGTGTGGATGCCCGCCCGGTGTGCGGCCAAAAGCTTTTCCTTAACGCCGCCGATGGGTAACACCTTCCCGCGGAGGGTAATCTCGCCCGTCATTGCAACATCGCGGTGGACGGGAATTCCAGTCAGCGCGCTCACGAGCGATGTGGCCATCGTGACTCCGGCTGAAGGGCCATCCTTCGGGATTGCACCTTCGGGAACGTGGATGTGCATGTCCAGGTGCCGATGGAAGTTCTTCGGTATTCCAAAGAGATGCGCTCGAGACCGCACATAGCTCATTGCTGCCTGAGCGGATTCCTGCATCACTTCACCGAGCTTGCCCGTCAGGGTGAGGTTCCCCTTACCGGACATCAGCGTCGCTTCGGTGGACAGAATCTCACCACCGACCTCGGTCCAGGCCAGCCCCGTAACGAAGCCCACCTCGTGCTTTTCTTCCAGCCGGTTTGATCGGTATTTCGGAATTCCAATGTACTCCGAGAGATTCTCGCTCTTCACTTTGATGCGGCTGTGTCCTTTGGACTTCACCACGGATCGGGCAACCTTGCGACAGATCGACGCGATTTCGCGTTGCAGATTTCGGACGCCGGCTTCCCGCGTGTAGTGGCGGATGATCCCCCGAATACTGTCGTCGGCAAAATCGAGATCCTTTTGCGTCACTCCGTTGGCTTCGAGCTCCTTCGTGATCAGGAAGCGTTTCGCGATTTCCAGTTTTTCCTGTTCGGTATATCCGGGCAGGCGGAGGATTTCCATTCTGTCCTGAAGGGGCTGTGGAATGGTATGCAACACATTGGCGGTTGCGATGAACATGACCTGGGAGAGGTCAAACTCGACATCAAGGTAATGATCCTGGAAGGTCGAGTTCTGTTCAGGATCAAGAACTTCGAGCAGGGCTGCGGCTGGATCGCCGCGGAAATCCATGCTCATCTTGTCGACTTCGTCCAATAGAAACACCGGGTTAACGGTCCCGGCCTTCTTGATCATCTGGATGATCTGTCCCGGCAACGCTCCGATGTAGGTGCGCCGGTGTCCGCGTATTTCGGCTTCGTCGCGCACGCCGCCGAGTGCGAGCCGGACGAACTTCCGGCCTGTCGCCCTGGCAATCGACATCCCCAACGACGTCTTGCCGACGCCGGGAGGGCCGACAAAGCAGAGAATCGATCCCTTGGGTTTCTTGACCAGCTGGCGGACGGACAGGAACTCGAGAATGCGGTCTTTGATCTTCTCCAGACCGTAATGGTCTTCATTCAGAATCTTTTCCGCGAGTTCGATATTCCGGATCTCCCGGGACTTCTTCTTCCAGGGCACGGCGATCAGCCAATCCAGATAGTTGCGCGAAACGGAGGACTCTGCGGACATCGGAGGCATCATCTCGATGCGCCGCAACTCCTGCATGGCTTTTTCACGAGCCTCTTTCGGCATGCCGGAGGTCTCTACCTTGCGACGGAGTTCGTCGAGCTCTGATTTCTCATCTTTCCTGCCGAGCTCCTTCTGGATCGCCTTTATCTTCTCGTTGAGGTAGTACTCCTTCTGCGCGCGCTCCATCTGCTTCTTGACTCGATTTTGTACAGAGCGGTCAACATGGAGCTTTTCCAGTTCGAGATCCATGATGTCGGCAAGTCTCTTACACCGCTCAATGGGATTGAAGATCTCGACGAGCTCCTGCTTCTCTTCAATGGAGAGCACCAGATGAGAACAGATGATGTCGGCGAGCC
>DASTBJ010000816.1:0-11262 GCA_035712125.1 Terriglobia bacterium | reverse complement strand
CGCGGGCGGAGAAGATGTGCTCTGCGCCGATGATCCGATAGCCGCGCTAGCCGACAAGTACTGCACGGATGCGATTGGCGCGAGGACGCCAATCACCCGAATGCGACGCACGGTTGCGGGCCTTCTCGATGATGTGGACGGAGTCATTGTAGCGCTGCCGCCCGAAGACACTGTCTTCGGCTGGGACTATCCGTGGCTGCGGAATCTGCTCGAGAAGAGATGCATTCCGCATACCTGCCTGCACAGCGATTCGTGCGGGCCAGTGTTGTCCGGGGATCAGGAACGCCTCGACACTCTAATGAATTACCTGGCGACGCGAACGGAGGTAAGGCGTGGCTGACAAGCAGCTCAATGCCACGATTGCCGCCGCCGTGTTCCAGAAGGAATGGTTCGCAGATTTGCGCCGCCGCGTGTTCGACGAGCGCCAGCCCTATGCGCTGCTACAAGCGGACGTGCCTTTCGAGCTGTTTGATCTCCTGGAGATTCCGGCCGTCAGCAACCAGTGGTGGGCGGCTATAGTGGCGGCGAAACGTCAGGCGCCGGCGTATCTGGATGCAATGGCCGCGGATGGCCATCACGAAGGCCTTTGCCACTACTGCAGTCTCGGTTACGCATCGACAAAGTATCGTGACGCGCAGGAGCCACCCTGGGGCGGACTGCCGACGCCGCGCCTTCTTTGCGCGCGCCTCACCTGCGATTGCATTCATCGTGTCTTCTCGCTGTGGGCCGATGAGTTCGGCTCCGAACTGATCGAAATCGATCATCCGGGCTCGAGCGACCTGCCGCCCCGATGGTGGGAACTCGGACGTCATCGCTGGCGGGAATTGGTTGAACCTCATCGGCTCGCGTTCGTTGTCTCGACGCTGGAACGACTTGTGGAGCGGCTGGAGGCGATCAGCGGGCGTTCGCTGGACCGTGAGGCTTTGCGCCGGCGACTGGAAAGCGTGAATGAGCAGGAAGAGATATTCGATGCTGTTCGTGAACTGATTGCATCTGCGCCGGAGGTGCCGGTTCGGATGACCGAACAGATCAGCAACGTCATGGCTACACAGTGGGTGCGCGGCACAGACTGGGCGCTCGCGCATGCACGCGCATTTCACGACGAAGTGCGGCAGCGAGTAGACGCGGGAATTGCAGCCTGCCCGGATGAGAGAGCGCGCTTAATGTGGGTTGGTGTGGGACTGTGGCACGACACGGATTTCTACACGGCGTTCGAGGAGTCGCATCGCGCCGTGTTCGTCTGGTCGATGTACCTGGCTTTCGGACCCGACGGATATATCCGTTACGGTCTCGACGATCCGATGTGCGCACTCGCCAGCCGCCTGGCAAGTTTCAATGAGTACTTGCACAACCCGCCCTGGGCCGGCGAGTGGATCGTGGAGCAGGCGCGACGCCACCGGATTAATGGTGCTCTCGTGTTGCGGCCGCGGAGCATGAAACCTGCGGCTACAGGCCGCCTGTTTATCGAGCGCGCGCTCGAAAATGCGGGCGTTCCGGTCTTGCCGATAGAAGCCGACGTGGTGGATTCGCGCGCGTGGGATCCCAGGCGCGCCCGCGAGTCGGTGCGATCGTTTCTCGAGAAGCGGGTGATGGCATGAGTTTCGGCCTGCACCGCGCGACTTCTACCTGGGGGCTGCCGTTCTTCGTCACGCTGGTGGCGATGTTTGCGCTCCAACTATCAAACCTCGGTTTCTCGCCCTTGCTGCCGTCAATCCAGCAGGACTTCGGGATGGATTACAAGCGGCTCGGCTTGTTTACCGGCATATACGGTCTGCTTGCGCTTGCACTGAGTGTGCCTGCCGGCATAAGCGCGAAGCGCTTCGGTGAGAAACGGGTGCTTGGTGTCGGCTTGCTCGGCGTGGCCGCAGGAAGCTTGCTGCTTGGTCAGGCATGGAACTTCGAGTCTGCGTTGGCATTCCGTGGCCTCACGATATTCGGTTATCGATTCGCGTTCGTGTGTGTGCTCATCGCCATCGCACTCACGGCGCCGTCATCACTGAGAGGCCGCACCATGGGAATCCTCGGCGCGACGTCGGCGTTGTCTTCCGTCATTGGGGCGCCCATTGGCGGCGCACTCGTCGACGAACTTGGCTGGCGGCACGCGATTCTGGGCTACGCGGCGATGGCAGTGCTGGGCGCGGCAGCGTTCTGGCTTTTCTATCATCCCAAGGCTGAGGAAGGCTCGAGGGCGGTTGATGGTCATTCGTCCGGGACGGGCACAGGCCGAAGCGCGTTTCTTTCCCCCGTTGTCTGGATCCTTGCGCTGATTGTGGGAATGGGCGGATTCGGGCAATTCACGGTGACAAACTTCGTTCCGAGTGTGGGAAACGCACTCTACAACCTGGACGCAAAGGCCGCGGGTATCATCATCAGCACCGGCTACATCACAGCGATGATTGTGAACATCCTCGTCGGTTTCCTCGTGGACCGCTTCAATAAATTGGCTGTGCTCGGAGGCGTCTTCATCCTGCTTGCAGTCGCCTCTGCATCATTGACGATTGAAAATCTTACGATCTTCCGCGTTGCCACCGCGGTTGTGATCGGTCTTGGCTTCAGCGCGGCGAATCAATTGTACGGACTCGCCGGAAGCGTCACCTCGCGGAGTGAAACAGGCAACGCGATGGGCATCGTCAGCCTGGGGGCCGGTCTGTTCGGTTACTTTGGTCCGCAAATGCTCGGGATACTTCGAGACTGGACAGGCTCGTTCGCCGCCGGCTTCTACATGGTTGCGATTGCGGATGTCATTACGCTTGGATTGATAGTGCTGCTCTACCGCATGGACCGAGGCCTTCGGCCACGTCGCTTGAAAGAGGATTACGTATGCGCCGAATGATTCTCATCGTGACCGTAGTCATTGTCGCTGCGACCACTGTGGCATGGGTGCGGCCGCAGGCGCCCGCGGCCGGCCGGCCGAACGTCGTGCTCATTATGAGCGACGACCTGGGATACGCTGATCTGAGCAGCTACGGTGCTACCGATATTAGAACGCCCAATATCGACAGCCTGGGCCGTGATGGGATCAAGCTGACGGATTTCTACGCCAATGGGGTTCTGTGCAGTCCGACGCGGGCTGCGTTGATCAACGGCAGGTATCAGCAACGATATCGGATCGACAGCGTCATTGGAGGCGCGACGCCGCCACTCAAAATCACGGGCGCGTCTCTCCCCCAGTTGCTTAAGAACAACGGCTATGCCACAGGTCTGATTGGCAAGTGGCACCTCGGAAGCACTGTGGAAACCGGTCCGCGTGCTCACGGCTTTGAGTATTTCTTCGGCTTTTTGGGAAGCCACATCGATTTCTACCACCATAACCGTGGCGCGGCCGCGCCGGATCTCTGGGAGAATGACGCGAGCATCTACCCGCAATTGGACGGCGAGTACATGACCGATCTCATCACCGATCGGTCTATTCGATTCATCGAACAGAGTGCGGCGGCGAACCGGCCGTTCTTCGTTGATGTCGCCTATAACGCACCGCACTGGCCCTATCAACCACCAGGCAAACCATCGCCTGCACCCGGAACTGGCGCGCACCAGTTGCCACAGCAGGAGAACACAGCGACGCGCGCCGATTACGCCGCGATGGTCGAAGCCGTCGATCAGGGCGTTGGGAAAATCCTGCAAACGCTCGAACGCCTGAGACTCACGAACAACACCATCGTGATCTTCACGAATGACAACGGTGGCGAGTGGCTGTCGAACGTTGGACCCTTATCCAATCGCAAGTGGACCACATGGGAAGGCGGGATTCGAGTGCCCGCGCTCATCAAGTGGCCCGGCCGTATCGCGCCTGGGCGTGTTTCGGATCAGGTGGGGATCACGATGGACCTGAGTGCTTCGATTGTCGCCGTGAGTGGCGGGACGGTACCGGCGGATTATGACGGCATCAATCTGTTTCCGATTCTGGAAGGCCGGGCTCCTCAAGTCGAACGGACTCTCTATTGGCGGACCGACGTTAACCGCAGCATGCGTTCGGTCCGTAGCGGCGATTGGAAGATTGTTGTCGATGCCAACCATTTGTTCGTTTTCAACCTGCGACAGGATATGGGGGAACGTAATGACCTCACGTCCCGTCGAACCGATATCGCCAACCGCTTGCGCCCGATGATTACGCGTTGGGAACAGGAGATGGACGCCGAAGCTCGTATTCATTACCCCGATGCAGCTCCAGCCGGGGGCGTGCGCGGCGGGCGAGGAGCGCCCGCAGGTGCAGGTCGTGGGGGCGCGCCGGCCCGAGGCGGCCAGAATTAAGGAGACATCATGAAGTTTCGACACTTTCTGATATCGACTTGCGCGGTCATCGCGCTGACTCCAGGCGTTGCAGCCCAGACACCGGCATCACAGGCACGCGCAACCGGAAATCAGCACAAGCAGTACACCTTCGCTCCGACGGGTCAACAGATGCCCTATCGCGTGTTCGTTCCGCCGACATGGGACGGCAAGGCGTCCTTGCCCATCATCATCATGCTGCATGGCGCAGGCGCAGACGAGAACAGCTACATGAACATGAACGACGGTCTGCTTCCAAAGCTCGCCGCGCAACACGGATACATTGTCGTCTCGCCGCTGGGCTTCACCGCGATGGGCGCTTATGGCAATCCGCTGCGTCTTCCCGCCGTCTTTGGCGAAACAGCGGCCGCTGTGACGCAACGGGCTGCCGTGACTCCCGTGCGTCAGCGCGAGTTGAATCTGAGCGAACTGGAAGTGATGACGGCTCTGGAAGTCGTCACGGAGGAGTATGGCGCCGACCGGTCTCGTACGTTTCTCGTCGGGCATTCCATGGGCAGTGGCGGTGCCTGGCATCTGGCCGCGCGCTATCCCGATCGATGGCGCGCAGTAGCGCCGATGTCCGGACCGTTCGTCGATGTTGCCACGTATCCGTTCGATCGCATCAAGAAGCTCCCGATCTTCATGACGGAGGGGACAGGTGCAACGCCGTCGCTGGCAGGCAGCCGCGCGATGGCGAAGTATATGCGTGAGGGCGGCTTTGTGTTTGAGTACCTCGAAGTGGATGGCAACCACGGAAGCATGGTAGGAATGGTTTGGCCGCGTGTGTTCGAGTTCTTCAACCGTTACAAGTAGACGGAGGGCGCATGACACGAACCCGAAGAGTCTTGACGTTCACAGCAATCCTGTTAGTAGTCGCGTTTCCGCTTACCGATTCAGCATTCACGCAGACCCAGGCTCCGCCGGTTCGCACTGTGGCGCGGGGACCGTATGCCGTAACTGCGGAGTCGTATAGCACACTTCCGACGCACACGACGTACCATCCCGCAGATCTCAATGCCTGGGGCGTCTCAAAGCAATTGCCGATCGTCTCCTGGGGAAATGGCGCCTGCGCCCGCAATGGTTCGGCTTTTAGTGAGTTTCTAACCCAGATTGCGTCGCATGGATATGTTGTGATCGCTGTCGGTCCAAAAAATGTTCCTGCCGGGCCAGCGCCGGAACCCACTATCGACGACCATCTGTTAATTGATGCGATCGATTGGATCATCCAGCAGAACAGCAATGCGAGCAGTCCGTTTCTCAACAAAATCGATCCGACGAAGATCGCCGTCATGGGGCAATCCTGTGGGGGTTTGCAGGCGCTTGCAGTGTCGAGCGATCCCCGCATTACGACGACAGTGGTTTGGAACAGCGGCGGCTTGCCTGCTGGTTCCACGTCACCGGCACTCAAGCAGAGCGCTGGAAATAAGGAGAGCTTGAAGCGCCTCCATGGGCCGATTGCATATTTCATCGGCGGTCCTTCGGATGTTGCCTTCCCGAATGCCGAGGACGACTTTGCGCGCATAACGCAAGTGCCGGTCTTTAAGGGGAATTTGAACGTAGGGCACGGTGGGACCTATCGGCAGCCGGGTGGCGGCTGGTTTGGTGAAGTGGCCGTTGCCTGGTTGGATTATCGACTCAAAAGTAATGCGGAGGCTGCGAAGTGGTTTGTCGGGCCGGACTGCCGGCTCTGCAAGGAAACGGCGTGGTCCATCGAGAGGAAAGGGATGAGATGAAGTCATGAGACTCAGAACATCCGCACTTGTTCTCGTCATCGTGTACCTTGTGATTGCCGTTGAGTGTTTGGCGCAAGCTCCGCAAGAAATTCGTTTGTGGCCAGGGAAGGCTCCCGGGAGCGAAGAGTGGAGCATTGCGGAAACCACGACCACATCGGCCTCGGGCGATCGCACGATCACCAACGTCAGTGAGCCCAGCGTGACGGTATTCCTGCCGGAGACGGGCACGGGGGCAGCCGTTGTTGTCGCGCCCGGTGGGGCGTTGCGTGCTCTGGCCTGGGATAGCGAAGGCGTGAGGGTTGCGCGGTGGCTAAACGGCAAAGGGATTGCCGCGCTTGTGCTGAAGTACCGCACGTTGCAGGCCGCGCCCGGAGGCCGAGGCCGCGGCGCTCCTCCCCAGGGTCGCGGCAACACGGGAGGCTCTCGCGGCGAACTCGAGATCCGGAACGCGAACGCAAACCCGGAACCCAATGATGCAGCGCTGGCCGAAGTGCTGCGCATGGGAATTGCGGACGCACAGCAGGCTGTAAAGCTGGCGCGCCGGAATGCGGCCGCGTGGAAAATTGATCCCTCGCGGGTCGGCATCATGGGTTTTTCGGCGGGCGGCGGCATCGCGGTAGGTACTACACTGGCTGAGCGGTCGGATGCGTCGCCGGACTTCCTGGTCTCGGTCTACGGACCGGCATTGCAGGACGTCACCGTCCCAGCTCACGCACCCCCGCTTTTCATTGCGGTGGGCTCGACGCATTTCAACGTCACGAATGGCTGTCTGGCGCTGTTCGCGGCGTGGAAGGCCGCCGGCAAGCCGGCGGAAATACATGTCTACGATCAAGTCAGCGGTGGTTTCGGTATGTCGCCGCGCGGTCTTCCCGTCGATTCTTGGAACGATCGTCTGTTCGACTGGCTGGTCGCTCGCAAGATTGCGCCGCGACCGGAAAATGCCCCGAATGCACGGACGGAAAACAGATAACGAACACTTTCAAATTGGAGGCACTCGCATGCAACGTAAGCACTCGAAAAAGATCGCTCAAATCGCGGCTCCGGCGCTTGTCCTGGCGCTGACCGTTTCGCTAGACACCAGGCTGGCGGCGCAGGTGCCGGCAGGTACAGCACCCGCGGCGGCGGAGCAGGTGCGCGTCGTTGAACTTCCGCAGAGGGGTGCACCGCCGACCGGTCCCCACGCGGTGGTGATCGAGCATGATCAGCGTCTGGCCACGCATACGATCTACCGTCCCGCAACACTTGGGCCATCGAAACACTCCGTGCTCGTGTGGGGCGAAGGCGGGTGCGCGAAGAACGGTTTGACGTTTCCCGAATACCTCTCGGAGATCGCGTCCTATGGTTTCGTGGTTATGGCGGACGGCCCGCCAGTGATGCCGGTGGCGCGCGGCGGACAGGGTGGCGCTGCCGCAGCTGGGGGACCGCCGCGAGGTCAGGGTGCGGGCGCAGGAGCGCCACGCGGCCAGGGCCCGGCAGGCGGCGCGCCACGTGGTGGACCGGGCGGCCCGGCGGCAGGTGGGGGACGAGGTGCGGGCGGAGGGATAAATGCGGACGGCACGCCGCTGACTGCCGCGATTGATTGGCTCCAGCGTGAGTCCGCCGATTCCTCCAGCCGTTTTTATCAGAAGGTCGACACATCGCGCGTCGCGGCAATGGGCATGTCGTGCGGCGGCCTGATGGCTTACAACATTTCCGCCGACCCTCGCGTCGCTACGGTCGGCATCTGGAACAGTGGTTTGCTGAATCCCGACGAAAAGATCTACAACGGGTTGCATTCCTCGGTGATCATCATCACCGGTGGCGAAAGCGATATCGCCTACGCGAACGGCAAACGCGATTTTGAGACCATGCCGGCGCGCGTGCCGGTGTTCTACGGCGTCTACCCGTCGGTAGGTCACGGCGGCACCTACAACGAAGACAATGGCGGCGCGTTCGGGGTTGCGGCCGTTGCATGGCTTCGATGGCAGTTGATGAACGATACTTCCGCGAAAGGCAAAGGCTATTTCGTGGGTTCGCCCTGTACCTTGTGCGCGGATGCTCTATGGAAGACTGATTCTCGATCGTTGCGCTGATGAAGCAAGGGATCGTTTTCTTACTTCTGTGCCTGGCCGTTGCCGTGGCTGCCTTGCACGGCCAGGCACCTCAGACTCGATTCGATTGGATCGATGCAGGATCGAGTTTGGTGTTGCCTCGCGAACTGTCGTTCGAGAACGCAAGCGGACGGCTCGGCTTTCTGAATGCCGATGGCCCGGTCGCAACGAAGGGGCATCCTTTTTTTGAAGCACTCGGGCCCAACGGCAGGGCCTGTGTCACGTGTCACCAGCCTGCGAATGCCATGAGTCTTTCTGGCGATCTCATTCGGGAGCGGTGGCGCGCCACGGAGGGTAAGGATCCGCTCTTTGCCGCGGTTGACGGCTCAGACAACCCAAGCGCGCCGCAGGATCGCGAGTCGTCACATTCGCTCCTCCTGAACCGCGGCCTGTTTCGTGTGGGATTGCCATGGCCTCCCGCAATGAACGCCTCGCCGGAGTTCACGGTGGAAATTGTTCGTGATCCAACGGGAGTCAATCGCGACCCGACGTGGGGGTTGAAGAGCGCCAGGCCTACGGTTTCAGTTTTCCGAAGGCCAAGGCCAGCGGCGAATCTCAAGTATGTCCTCGCTCCGGACAACGGCGTGTTTAACGTGAAGCTCGGTGTGCTTCTCGACAAAGACCCGGCCACAGGCAAGCCGGTCAGCATGAACATGATGGCTGATGCACGCGCCGCCACCCTCGCAATTCAGGCCGAAAGCGCATATCGCGATCATCAAGAAGGGAGGGGACAACTCCGTCAGGAGCAACTGAGTCAGATTATCGCCTTTGAGAGTCAGGTCTACGTGGCCCAGAGCTTTGATAATGGAGCGGGGAACCTCATGGAAGCGAATGGGCCAGGCACCCTCGGTCCTTTGAATCTGCTTCGCGAAACGGCAGGGGTTTTGAACAGCCCCGCAAAGCCGGTGTTTCTCTTCTTCGATCGATGGAAAACCGACAGCGAGTTTCGTCGGTCCGTTGCCCGAGGCAATGACATCTTTCTAAATCGGACGTTCTGGGTGAAGGATGTCGCGCACATCAACTCGATCGGCCTTGGCAATCCCGCAAAGCGAAGCTGCGCGGTTTGCCACAATGCCGTCATGTCCGGAATGGACCGGGCTCCCGGCTGGGTCGATCTGGGCACCACAAACTACCCGACATGGACCGAACCCAAAACCTGGAACGAGGACGGAGAGTTACCCGTTTTCAAGTTGACTTGCCGCGCTGATGCCAGGCCGCATCCCTTTCTCGGACGTGTGATCTACACCAGTGATCCCGGACGCGCGCTGATTACCGGTAAGTGCGCCGATATTGGCGCCATCACCATGCAGCAATTTCGCGGCCTGGCGGCTCGCGCGCCGTATTTCTCAAATGGATCCGCGAAAAACCTGATGGAGGTTGTGGACTACTACGACCGCCGTTTCGATATGCGGCTCACGACGCAGGAGAAGCAGGACCTCGTGAACTTTCTTAAAGTGCTATGAGACGATTTCTACTCTTGGTTTTCATCGCGGCGTTGAGCGCTGCGACGGTTCAAGCACAGAACCTGTCATTCATCAGCTGCCCTATTGTGCGTGACACGAAAACCGTGCCGTGCTGGCTCGCTGAATATGAAGGCGAGACTTATTACCTCGGTAACCAGGGCGGTGTAGCGCAGGACTTTTATCCGCCGCAACTGAACCATGAGGTACTAGTGGAAGGCGTCATTGCCGACGGCCCGCGCGTTTGCGGCGGCAAGCCGTTGCGGCCGGTGAAGACGTCGGTTCTGATCGAGATCAATCGTGCGTGCAACACGATTCTGCCGGTGGAAGATGGGATCGAGGCGCCTCAACGCGCGGCCACAAGGGATCCGGTTTCGTGGGTTCGTTCCAATGGTCCGTCGGAGACGACACTCTACTTCGATTTCGACGACGACTTCCTGAGCCTGCACACAGCGACAGCTATCCAGCGCATCGCGGAGCAATTCCTGACGACGAAGGCCTCGGCCATTGAAGTTGCTGCGTTCCGTGGTTCTACAAAACTCACCAATGGAAAGGAACTGGTTGAGCGACAGGATGTCGCGACACTGCGGGCAGGCAAGGTTCAGCAGATTCTCGCCGGACTGGGAATCCCCGAAACGGCGGTTAGGGTGCGCCTCCATGGGGAATACCGAAAGCCTGATGGCATCGAAGATCCGTGGAGCCGAAAAGTTATTCTCTCCGTGAAGCCCTGACGGTCCCAGCGGCAGTCTTCGCCCAAGTCCCCGAGCGTGTTGACCCCCCGCCCCGGTATGGCGCCTCAGCCGACTGCGTGATTTGGTCAAGCGGGAGAATGCTCCAAAGTTGGTGTGCGGTAAAAGTCGGTGGCCCGACCGACTCTAAGAGCTGGAGGTGCGGCGGGGGGAGCCGACCGACAACTAAAGGGGCGGACCACCGGATTCGCGGATGATAATCGAGAGTGAACCGCAGAGACCAATACTTTTATGTAAGAGGTACCGAGTATCAATAGAGCAGCGGGAATTGCCCAGCGAACGATACAGAGCCGTCCGTCGTGACGCACCGCGGCGATGCCTCACGACGGACGATTGAATGAATTTAGCGCGCAGCTTTGGTGTGTTTGCCGAAGAACGCAAAGATGTCCGCGGCACCGGTGGTGAGCACGCTTCCATGATCGCCGCCCGCCACTTCGACGTACTCATGCGTCATCTTCAGCTCCTTCATCTTGTCGATCCATCGTCGCGCGCCGGCAACCGGGACCAGTGTGTCCATATCGCCTTGCACGATGATCATCGGAATATTCTTTGCCGGTTCGAGGCTGAAAGTATCTGGATTGAGGCCTGCGGGCGCGGTAGCCGGGGCTTCAGCACCGACGGCAGCCCAGATCGACGCGTGCTTCACGCCAAGATACATGGCGCCGGCGCCACCCATCGAGTGACCCATCAAGTATGTTCTGTTCTCATCGACATTAAACTCCTTGCGGATCATGTCGAGGACATTCATCACATCCTTTTCGCTGGCTTCATGTAGTTTGGCCGGATCGGTGATCGCAGTTCCTCCGGCTGGTGTTGGTGCCGGTCCTCGCGCTGCTACTGCGCCACCTTGAGGGGCTCCGGCCGGAGGCGCCCCGTTGGCTCCGCGCGGAGCCCCTGCACCCCCACGGCCACCGCCACCTCCGAACCTTGCGGGAGCTCCATACCAGCCGCCCGAGTTGTA
>DASTBJ010000815.1:0-2651 GCA_035712125.1 Terriglobia bacterium | reverse complement strand
GACCGGATATCTCTCCTTGGCTGCTTCCCAGGGGTTGGCCATCACCTGCTTTAGTCCCAACGAAATCCTGCGATGCCCCGCGTCGACGTTCAGGACAACGACTTCGACCTGCTGGCCGACCTGCAGCAGCTTGGAGGGGTGGGTTACCTTACGGGTCCAGGACATCTCGGAGATATGAACCAGGCCTTCGATGCCGCTTTCCAGTTCCACGAATGCGCCGTAGTCCATCAAGCTGATTACCTTACCCTGCACTCGGGTTCCGACCGGATACTTCTCGGCAACAGTATGCCATGGATCAGGGGTCAACTGTTTCATCCCGAGCGAAATGCGCTCCTTTTCCGGATCGAACTTCAGCACCGCAACCTTGACCTTCTCGCCCACCTGTACGATTTCGGAAGGATGATTGATACGACCCCACGACATGTCGCTGATATGAAGAATGCCGTCGATACCGCCGAGGTCCACGAACGCGCCGTAACCCGTGATGTTTTTCACCGTGCCTTCCAGAATCACGCCTTCTTCCAGAATCTTCAGGATCTCTTTCTTCATCGAGTCGCGTTCTTTTTCCAGAAGCGCTCGTCGAGACACTACAACATTGCCGCGAGCTCGATTGAACTTGAGGATCGCGAACCGGTCCGTAGTGCCGATAAACCGGTCCAAATTGCGGCTCGGCCGGATATCCACGTGCGAGCCCGGAAGAAATGCCGGCACGCCCACGTCAACCTTGAAGCCTCCTTTCACTTTGCCAACGATGTGCCCTTCGACACCTCTTTCTTCGTTGAATGCTTTCTCCAGCTCTTCCCAGACTTTCAGATTCTCGGCGCGCTGGCGCGATAAAACAATGCCGCCTCCCTCGCTCTCCGAAGAGTCGAAATAGACGTCCACGTCGTCGCCCACTTTGACTTGAACACTGCCCTGCCGGTCGGTGAACTCCTGGATGGGGATCTGGCCCTCGGATTTGTAGCCAACATCGATCAACACGTGGGTCGCGGTAATGCCGACAACTCGGCCTTTGACGACTCCTCCAGGTTTGACCGTGCGCAGGCTCTCCTCGAACATCGCCTCGAATTCACTGGCGCCGCCCTCTTTCAGTTCATCCTGTTGAGCCATACATACCCACTCCGATCTGTTTAGTTTTCGCTTCTTGCAGCTCGCACGCGCGCCAGGACCATAGCGGCCACCTCATCGGCACTCACAGCAGAGGAATCGATTAAGAGCGCGTCCTCGGCCTGCCGCAACGGCGCCACGTCCCGCTCGCTGTCCCTGCGATCCCGCTCTTCAATCTCCCGCTGCGTCTCCTGCAAATCCACCAACCGGCCCGAAGCCCGGAGCTCCTGCCAGCGCCGCCGGGCGCGCTCCGCAATCGATGCGTCGAGAAAAATTTTCACTGCAGCATCGGGAAAGATGACCGTGCCGATATCACGTCCCTCCGCCACCACGCTCCCACGCCGTCCGACCTCACGCTGAAGCTCCAGCATGCGCGCGCGCACCATTCGTAGAGCGGAAACTTTCGAAGCCATCTGGCTCACTTCCGGTGTACGGATTTGCGACGCGACGTCTTCGCCGTCCAACAGCACAACAAGCCTGCCGCCTTCTTCCTTCAAATCAATCTCGGTCGTGCCGACCAATTCCGCCAAGCGGTCATCATCCGCCAGATCGATGCTTCGACGCAAGACCTTGAGAGCCAGCGCCCGATACATTGCGCCGGTGTCGAGATATGTGAAGTCGAGCTCTCTGGCCAAGCGTTTCGCCAAAGTGCTCTTGCCGGCCCCCGACGGACCGTCGATCGCAATGACCAAGCCTTCCCCTTTTCGCGCCCGACTATCTACCCTATACCCCACTAATGCAAACAAATTTCACCGAGTAAATCAAAAAACGACGGAAACGAAATATCAGCGCAAGCGGCATCGTCGATCTCGACTCCGCTATCGCTCAGCAGCCCCGCGATGGTGAACGACATGGCAATGCGATGATCGCCATAGCTCTTGATTGCGCCGCCGTGAAATCGCCCGGCGCCCTGGATCGTCATGCCGTCCTGTCGCTCGTCGACGGCAATCCCCAACGCCCGGAGGCCTTCTGTCATCGCGGCGATGCGATCCGACTCTTTGTAGCGCAGTTCCTGCACGTCCGAGAACCTCGTCGTCCCCTCGGCAGCCGCAGCCGCCACGGCGAGAATCGGGTATTCATCAATCGTTCGCGCGACAAACTCGGGTCCAATATCGACGCCGTGCAGCTTTCCGCCCCTTACGTGAATATCCGCCACGGGTTCGCCGGCCTCGAATCGCTGCTCGCGCACTTCGATTTGCGCTCCCATTTTCCGAAGCACCTCGATCACGCCGTCCCGCGTTGCATTGCAACCAATTCCTTTGACGAGAAGGTCCGATCCGGGAATCATCGCCGCGGCAACGAGAAAAAAGGCGGCTGAAGAAATATCACCGGGAATGCGCACCTCCTGACCAACCAACTCCTGGGGACCCCGCAGGCGAACCACCAACCCCTCGACGGCGATCTTTCCTCCGAATCCGCGAATTATGACTTCGGTATGATCGCGCGAACGCTGCGGCTCACGAACAATCGTTTCCCCCTCAGCCTGAAGCCCCGCCAGGAGAATCGCCGACTTTACCTGGGCGCTCGCAATCGGCATCGGATAG
>DASTBJ010000814.1:0-14743 GCA_035712125.1 Terriglobia bacterium | reverse complement strand
TGCAACATCGTGCGGTTGTATTCATAAATCTCGATGCCCGCCTCCAGGAGTTTTCCGTACAAATGAATTCCTCCATAGCGCGCGAGCTTCATGTCATTGTGTATTCCCGCAAGCATCAGCTTGACGTCAACGCCGCGTTTGCGAGCGCTGACCAGGATGTCGACGCCGGACTCGTCAGGTATGAAATACGCGTTCGCGATATAAAGTTTGCGCTGGGCGTACATGATCGACAGGTAGTACATCGTGCGAACCGCTGAGGATCCGCCTGCCGGTGAGCTCAGGATAGTCTGCACTGCGACGGGGCCGGCAACTTCAGCTTTCGGAAAGTACCGAGGGCCTGTGATCATCTCTCCAGTCGTTGCCAGCCAGTTTTGCGCGAATCCCGTTTGCAGCGGTGCGGCTCCCGGACCTTCCAGACGAATCTGGACATCCCGCCAATGTTCCGGATCCTGGGCGTTTCCGAGCCAATGGTCTGCGATACCGGCACCGCCCGTGAAGGCAAGACAGCCATCGATGATCAGGGATTTGCGATGAGTCCGATTGTTAAAGCGCCCAATCGTCCTCCAGAACATCTTGTTGTACCACTGCACCTGACAACCGCTGTCTCGCAAGGTGTTCAGGATGTCTCTTCCGATTGTTGAAGATCCAACCGCGTCGAGAAGAATCTTCACCTCGACTCCCGCTCGCGCTCTTTCGGCGATGGCATCAGCGAATTGCTGGCCGATGTTTCCCGCCCAGTAGATGTACGCTTCGACGGTGATCGATCGTCGAGCCTGGCGGATCGCTTCCAACATCGCCGGATAGAACTCGTCACCGTTGTTGAGCAACGCGATGCGATTTCCCTCTATAAACGACACTCCCGTGGCGCCAGTCATAGTAGCCAGAAATTCATCGGATCTCAGCGGCGTTGCGGAGTCGAGTCCATAAGTGGGGCTGACTGTCGGAGGCGTCACCAGGTAGGTAACGATGGCAACCACGAGAGTAGAAAACGCGGTCTGCCAATGTGATGTATACGCCGCCGCAATAGCGATCAACGTCCAGAACCACCACGCCCAAAGCAAGCGGCGGCAATATCCCCAAAAGCTCAGCCGGCCTTTTTGCCTTGATGGAGCCGGCTGCGAGGGGTTCTCCGGTTCACGGGCGGCTTTAGGATCTGTCAACTGGCAAGACACACCTTGTCTGAAGCACGCGACATGCCAACTTCATGAGCCAAAGGGATAAAGGTCTGAAACACTACTCTTTAAGCGTTACCCACACGGCCTTGTGATCGGAGAAGTCGATGTATTGCGTACCCGAGGCGACCGCCTTGAGGTCTTTAGGGAAGATCCAATCGAGGTGTAAGGGAAAGCCCAGCAGCTTGAATGTTGGGCCCGCCCCATCGAGCGGAGACTCAAATCCGTGGCCGATAAACATGTCGCGAACCGCGCGCGTGTGGCTTTGCACGTACGGAACCGGCAACACATTCCACATCCAGTGAACATTCGCCGTATTGAAGTCGCCCCCGATGATCACAGGTTGTTTTGCCGAGACTTCTTTCTCCACCACGGAACCGACCTGCAGAAGGCGCTGTATCTGAGTAATACGCGTATCCAGATGTACATTGACCAGGCGTATTTCACCGGCCGGACGTCGAATAGCTGCAGTTAAAGCGATCCGGCAACGAGTGTTGAAACGCAGGTTATAACGTGGCAGATCGGTTCGATCGGATCGCTCAAACGAGTATCGGCTCAGTATCGCCAGGCCGGACACGCTGCCGTCGCCGAACTGATCCGCGGGCGCATAAATGTAGTCCATCCCGAGGACATTGGCCATTTCGGATACGCTTGGCCTGGCCTCCTGGAGCAACCAAACGTCGGCCGTCTCGAAGAACACGGTACGACGGATGGCCGCCAGGATCCGATCGACCCGCGCTTCCTTCGCCATATTGAGGCTGACCACGGTAAGGTTTTCATTGGTGACCGCAGTCGTCCTTGTGTTCTTCCCGTATTCGAGACTCATGTTCGGACACTCCGATGCGCCATTCAGTTCTATGAGCAAACCAATGAAAGAAAGGACTGCGATAAAAACAGCGACCTTATATTTCCTTCGAACGATCAGAAATGACCTCCACGACGTCAGACTGGCGGCTCATTGCCCCGGCATTCTCGCTATTTCGAGTGTACTCAACCGGGAGGCCTGGAAATTTGATTATTTGGCCAGGCGCCCTCGAGGCGGACAATGGATTTCATGGACAACAAGAACCGAAAAGCCCGCTTTTCGATGCTGCGGTCTTACACTGTGGCTGATCTGTTTACGATCGGCAATGCCGCGTGCGGGATCATCTCTATCTTCTTCTGTCTGACCTACATTGCAGAGGGCCGGCACAGGCTGTTTTGGTTGGCATTTGCACTTCTTTTCGGCGCACTGGGCTTCGACATTTTCGATGGCTATTGGGCACGACGTTCACGACGGCACTCGATTCTTGGCGCCGATATGGACTCGCTGTCCGACATCATTTCGTTCGGCGTTGCGCCCGCGGTTCTGGGTTTCACTCTGGGTATGCGCGGCGTATGGGACATGCTGATCCTGGTTTACTTTGTCGTTTGCGGCATCAGCCGGCTGGCCCGTTTCAATGTGACGGCCGCGGCGTTGTCGGACGGTTCGGGCAAGGTACGCTATTTCGAAGGCACTCCGATTCCCACCAGCGTTGTCATCGTCGGTCTTCTCGGAATCGCGTTCGCCATGGAAGCTGTTGGGGATTCGCTGTGGCTAGGCCGTTACAGGCTCGGATTCGGGATATTGCACCCTCTTACAATCCTCTATGCCGTAAGCGGAAGCGCGATGATCAGCACCTTGCGTTTTCCCAAGCCCTGATTGGGCGGCAACGAAAAGCTGGAATCAGCTCTGCCTCATTTTTGTTCACACAATCAAGCACGCTGCAATGCCCTCGAAAGTGCACGCGAATAGCTATGAAAGGCGTAATGGCACAAAAAAAAGCAAGGCGTGTCAGCCAGCGGCAACCTGCGGCACTTGAACGGGACAACGCCGAAACCTACAACAGGTTCAAGGAATTCGAGGGACGCCGATACACCGGGATGAGAGTCGGGCGGGCTCACAAGTGGTATTACGAGCCGGAAAGGCGCCCGAAGGGTCGGGTGTGCCGGTCGGAACGCAATATCACTGGTACGTTATCGCGCATCAAGTCGTGAGTAAACTGAACGCCAACGATTATTCAACGTCACTGACAGGTCTGAAGTTCAAGCTGGCTCACAAGCGCGCGGACAAGGAAACCTGGAGTGCCAGCACGAGGGCCCAGCGAAAGAAGGCCGTACAAATTCTTCGGCGAGTCGCGGATGACCTTGAACAACAAATGACCGAAGAGGGAAGGAAAGTCACCCCAATGAGTAGAGTGAAAAGAAAGGTGCCTCATAAACAAGCGCGGATCGCCGCGTAGTATGCATGTGCGAAACGCGTGTCGGCGTTTCGGGCTGGCGGATCCACAGCTTCAACACGCTATCCGAAGCAAACGCGCTTTCAACCTCAAGAGATAAGCTTTGACGAGTTCTTACGCGGAGAGGGCTTTTTCACGGTCGAGCGCAGGCATAGCGCAATCATGAGTCACAATATGCCACCCGAGCTGCCGTTGAGCGGATGTGCACGCGATGAGTGCGTTGTTTGCCAGATTCCACAAATTCGTGTATTCGCAGTGAAGCTCGCAACCGCGGATCTGGCGGAGGGAAGCGACCGCCTCGGCGTAAAGCCTTACGCGTTTCTTATACTCGGCCAAAAGAGCGTCTTGCTGCGCGCAGTGCATTGCAGACTCCATGCAACCCGCCGCTCGGAGCGGAGGTGACTTGGAATTCAATCTAGGCGGCGGACTATACCACGCTCTTCGGCTCGGCATCTGTCCATCTTTGACATTCGTACATTCACTGGACCTGCCAGCCTTCTCCTGATGGAAAAAAGTTTGAAACTTGCATTGGGGACGTCGAAGGTTGCGGAATATCCACAATTCTTCAACAGATTTGCCGCGGCCGTCGTGACGCTCTTTCGCTGGAAGGACGTGAGTTTCCGCGGTCGCTATCCGTGCGCGCAGCTTTTTGCACCGAATATCCACAGGAGCTGCGCGAGATATTCACAGGATGTAAGTGGCTGTAGAACTGAGGCTTACGGCGATTGCCTTCGTTTGCACGGCATGCCTGGATTCCGTAATATGCCGACCCATTCAGAGGCAGAAAATTTCTGTTCAGGAAGGGTATGGTGAGAAAACTTCGAGGCGTTATCTGGATTTGAGAGAAGGTTGTTCAAATGCTCCCTGGTCTTTCCAATGTCAGCTGTTGTGAGCTGTTAAGACCGGATAACTGACATTGGAAAGACCAGGGAGCCGCCCCTTTTACTCATCGTACTTGCGATCCGAACCTCGGAACCTTTCAGCCGGATACTTACTCGCGTTTGAAGCGATTTTCCTTTCTACGGCTGCTTCCAGGTCGATCTCCGCTTTGTCGGCAAACCGAATGATGTACAGCAGAATGTCCGCGAGTTCGTCTTCGACCTTCGCACGGAAGGATGCGGGCGCGATTTCGTGCCAGCCGTTCTGTCCGCGCGACCATTGAAACAGCTCCAGCAATTCCCCGGCTTCGACGGAGATGGACGTGGCCAGATTTTTCGGCGTGTGGAATTGATCCCAATCCCGTTCAACAGCGAAGGATCTCAACGCGAGGGCGAGTTTCTGGTTGTCGATCATGTCTTCTCCTGACGATTCTCGCTGCAGCGAGCCCAGCGCAGTTTTGCGCTGCGACTTCGCGGATTCGCACGAATTTCCTCCGCGCCGGCGCGCGTGACCTCTCGAGCGATCTCAGAGTATTGACCCGTACGCTCTCCGGCTTGAAACGCTTTCTTGACGCGGCGGTCTTCTCCGGAATGAAAGGTGATGATGGCCACACGGCCGCCGGGCTTCAGGCAGAAGGGAAGACTGCGCAGAAGTGCGTCGACAGCTCCAAACTCATCGTTGACGGCGATCCGCAGCGCCTGAAACACACGTCTGATGGTGTCTTCGTCTCCTTCGGTTCGAATCACATTGGCGAGTTGTGTCGTTCTGGTGGGCCCGGCCTGGAGGATCACGCGCGCGAGCCGGTCGGCGTCCGGTTCGTCAGCATTCTCGGACAGCAGCCTTGCTAACTCATCTTGGCCGATATGCGCCAACAGCGCGCTTGCAGGCTCGCCGCGGTGAGGATTCATTCGCAGATCGAGCGGACCATCGTATTTATAGGTGAACCCGCGCTCGGGGTCGTCGATCTGCATGGACGAGAGTCCCAGATCCGCGAATATCAGGTCGGCTGGCTGTGGAAGAACGCCCGCCAGTCCCGCAAAGTTGGTTCGATGCGCGGTAAAGGTGTCCGGCCCAAATCCTGAGGCACGAAGGCGCGCTTCGGTTTTTGGCAATTCGACGGGATCGACGTCGATCCCGATGAGCCGGCCTCCAGGCTGGATTCTCCTGAGAAATTCAACCGCATGGCCGCCATAACCGAGCGTGCAATCCACCGCGAGTTCGCCCGGCTGCGGAGACAGGATTTCCATGACTTCAGAAACCAGAACCGAAAGATGCATCCCCGCAGGCGTCCTGCCGCGGGCGACGATCCTGGCCACGTCCTCCGCATAACGTTCCGGCGCTCGTTCCTTGTACTTTTCAGAAAAGTGGCGCGGGTTCTTTCCTCTGTACCGCCGCCGCCGTTTCGGTTTCTCGGAGGAGTTCATGAGAGTTCTCATGTTAGCCGGGAGTATCTCCGTTTCGCGAGAGACACTGAGCTTAACGGGAGGTTGCGCGGATCGCGGGGCGTTCGGACTGCGGGGCGGGCTCAGAGCTCGCCCTTTCATCCATATAAACGAACTGCGTGGGCTGGGCGAAGCCACTGCCTGCGGATTCCACGATACCGGCCACATCCAACAGAAGTTTCTCGCGCTGCTCCATAAATTGTGCCGGGTCCGTGGTACGCACATAAGCGAACAATTCGAGCTCAATGGCCTCGCGTCCGAAGTTCACCAATCGTATGCGAGAGGTCTGGTTCTCAAGATTGGAATTTTCTGCAAGCAATGTCCGAATGCCTTCGAGGATGCGCTGAAGCTGCTCCGCGGTCGTGCCGTACCGAAGTCGCAGAATGGTCTGGATGAGGATTTTCTCGCGTGTGGCAAAATTCTCGATCTCGGCCTGAGCCAATACGCCGGCAGGAACCGACACGAGCGACTGATCTGCCGTCCGGAGCCGCACGGACCGAAGCGTAATGTCTTCGACGACGCCCTGACGGTTTGACACGGTGCAGAGGTCCCCGACAGCCAATACCCTGTCGCTTATCAGAAAAACTCCTCCCAGGAGATTCTCCACGGTCTTCTGTGCGCCGAGTGCAAGCGCAACACCGCCAATACCGACGCCCGCTAGGGCGGTGCTCGTATCTACGCCGATGACTGTAAGGATCGCGAACACGGCCACCAGTACAACGACAGCTTTAAGCAGTCGTTCGCCGAGCAGCATCAACGACTGTGTGCTTTTGTAATCTTTTCCACGTGCCAGGCTGCGAGCCTCTTCGAACGCCAGAGTCAGGCCTCGTCGCAGCAGCCATGTGAAAGCGATTACGGTCAGGACAAGACCGACACGCGCATAACCCAATCGCAACGTCAGCGGTAGCCGCAGCAGTGGCATCAACGACAGTTGAACGACCAGCGTTAAGGCGATGACAACGGGCCAGCGCATGCGGGCGTGCCACGCGTCCACATTGTGACGGCGAGTCGAAGTACGGAGCGCAAATCTCGTTAAGGCGACGGCGCCGCGGGTCGCCACGACCAGCAGGAGAAATGGAATGAGAAGTGAAGCTGCCAGCACGATCCAGTCCGCCAGCGAGATGCCGAACAGACTTTTCGTGATGAGCACCCGCGGCATTACTCGCTCAATCCAGGTCTCGGTGACCAATCGGTACAGCCCCGGAACCTGATCCAGCGTTTCCGAGGAAATCAGCCAGATGGGCCCGGCTTGCGGGTCATTCACCCGGAGCAGCCCGACATCCAGATTCTTGTCTTGAACGGTGAGCGGCCCCACACCCTCGCGATCCAGTGGGAGACCATCCGTCAGCGCTCCATCCGGCGAATCGCTGATGCTCGTGATCGTCTGTGTGAAAGAACGATCCATCAGGGCTTTCAGCTCGCGAGCCAGTTGTTCGGTGTTTCGACGGTGTTTCTCGGTGACCTGCATGTACCTGGCGGCTGACACAAAGTCCTGCCGGTCGACCGCCTGTATGAACGCAATGATCGTGCTGCGGGGTGTTGTACGTCCGAGTGGGTCTTCGACCTGCTCACGCCCGGATGGTGTTGTCTTCGACTTGTCGAGACCCGGAATTTGTGCTGCCACGGATTGCACGTGCGTCGCAAACAACAGCACAATCAGCACGGATCGATAGCTTTGTGTGGTCAAACGCATGAATCGCATTTACTGGAAGACTCTAGGCAACCTTGTCAAAATCCATCGCCTCAAGAGACTAAGGAAAGCCGCCCTGGATTGCAATTCGGAAAGGCTAAGCGTTTCTCGCTGCGACCCACCCTCCGGGGTCAGGTTCTGAATACGATTGTCTCGCGCCGCAACAGCCTCGCTGTTGCCGCAACCAGGACAAGCGCGAGAATGACGCTGCCTGCGGCCGCGACGATGTAGCGATATATCGCCGGATGTGCTCCGCCGAGCACATCGACGCTGAGGTTGATCTGACTGAGAATTGGCACGGCGCTGAGCCACGGCACGCTGGCAAACGGAAACAGGAATGAAGCGAGCGTCGTGAACGCGACTGTCATGAACAGCAGCCCGAAACGGGTTTGTGCCTGCTGCTGGGAGCGTGACGACGCGGACACCAGGGTCACGAGCGCGGACCAGAATAAAGCCGCAGGCAACATCGAAAACGTCACGACCAGGAGATCCCGGTCGCTGGACGACAACTGTAATCCGTATTCGTGCCAGGGTATGGAACGCACGACGATCAGCGTCGTGACACCGGCCAGGACGACGCTCGCGCAGGCAAGCGACGCGGAGGCCAGCCACTTGCCCGCGATCACCGCGGTCCTCGAAACGGGATTCAAGAGCAGCGGCTCGAGCGAACCTCGCTCGCGCTCCCCCAGCGTCGAATCGGCGGCGATCCCGACGCCGCCAAATAAAGCTGTCCACAGGAGCAGCATCGGCAGGAGGACGGACAGCCCCCCTTCCTTTCTCCCCGGCGGCGATACGTCCCTGGTGTCGACCCGCAAGGGGGCGCCAATGTCCGGTGCGACGCCTCGCGCCATGAGGCGAAGAGAAGCAACCTCCGCGCCGTAACCGGCGACGAGCGCTTGAACGCGTTCGGCAGCGCGGCTCGATGCGCCCGCGCCCGAGTCGGTCACAATCTCCACAGGTGCGGCGAAGCCATTGGCCATGCGCTCCCGGAACTCTGCGGGGATGACAAGCGCGACTCTATAGGTGCCGTCCCTAACGGATTGGGCGGGATCGGCCGGAGCCGGCACGATCTCCACCCCGATCTGAGTGTCGAGCCAATCGACGAGCGCCGGCGCGTTGTCTCCGCCCGCCACAGGCAGCACGATGTCCGAAGAATTCATCCTGTTCGCCGCGATCAGCATGATCGCGGCCCAGATGATGGGCGTGGGGATTGTTTGCAGTGCAAGACCGATTACCGCTGCTCGATCGCGAAGCCCATCCATGAGCTCTTTCTTCAGAACGATCCAGCAGTGCCTCAGGTTTCTGCGATTCGCCGTCATGCTCGGCCCTCGCGATCGTTGCCGGCATGACTCTCAGCGCCGGCCAGAGCCACGAAGGCATCTTCAAGATCGTCGCAGCCGGTCCTTTCGAGCAACGAGCCAGGCGTTCCCTCGGCCACGACGGCGCCTCTTGCGATGACCACGATCCAATCGCAGAGCGCAGAGATCTCCTGCATGACGTGACTCGTGAAGAGCACGCAACGGCCCCGCTCACGGAGACTTCCGATGAGTGCGCGTATCGTCCGGGTGCTTGCGACGTCCAGTCCGTGGGTCGGTTCGTCGAGAACAACGTTGTGTGGATCGTGAACCAGAGCCCGGGCCAGTGCGACCTTGTTGCGCTCGCCGTGCGAGAAGGCCGCGACGCGTCGATCACCGAGTTCAGTCAGACCCAGAGTCGCTATGAGTTCCTCTCTCCGTGCCTTGAGCGCAGTCTCCGTAACGCCCTGCAAGCGGCCGAAATAGTCGATGTGCTCGCGTGGAGTCAGCCGCGGATACAACCCTCGCGAGTCCGGCAACACGCCGATGCGGCTCTGAACGGCGAACGAATCCGCCACGACGTCGTAGCCATCGACGTTGACGCTGCCCGTGTCGGGAGACATCAGGCCGGTCAGGATGCGTAGCGTCGTCGTCTTGCCCGCGCCGTTCGGACCCAGGAGCCCTGTCACTCGTCCGTCTTCGGCGCGGAAGCTGACATCCTGCACCGCCCGAACGGATCCGAAACACTTGCCCAGTCCTTTGACGTCGATCATGGGTTCAGTCCTACCGTGCGGCTCGTCACAAACGGCGGCCGATGCAAACGTTCGAGGCAGCTTGAATCCAGCGCGCCGGCATCCGCCGTCTCAAGAAATTTTTCGATCAGCCTGGGCACACAGCCCGTGAGGCTTGTCATGTGGCCGGCGCCGGGGACGACGAGGTGGCGCGCGTGTGGCAGAGATTTAGCCGCCTGTTCGCCAAGAGCAGGCGGCAAGACCGGGTCGAGGTCGCCGGAGAGGACGAGCACGGGCTTCTGCGACACAGGGGCGTTGTAGAAATCCGTTTCGATCGTCCCTTTCGGCCAAAATGCGCAAGGCTTGAAGAGCGTGTCGAGCGCCGCCGTGCCGAGGAATGTGCCGCTCGCCTCTCGAACCGCATTTTCGCGCGTGAAGCGCGACGCGTCTTCGGAACAATGGACGGAGAGGAACGCGCCTTCGCCCGTGCCGGGTAGAGACGGGCCGTCGAGCAATCGCAGACTCAGGAGTCCCTGGAAGTCGCCGCGCTCGGCGTCGCTGAGCCACTGCGGAAGCAATGAGGCCGTTGCCGGCGTATAGAGCGAGTAGAAGATGGTGCTCGCGATCAATTCGCGTGAAATCACTCCCTCGATCGGGACGCCCGTGCGGGGGTGGATCATGTGGATCGTTGGCCTCTTTGCAGCCTGATCGAGCACGGCCTTCACGGTCGCGGCCAGATGCGGGAACCTTCGGGCGCAGGCCGCTTGAGATGCGCAGTCGGCAATGAGCCGGTCAAGCGCGCGCTGACCGTCCCTGGGCGTGTGGAGTAAGAACGGAGTGTCGATAGGGGCCGCGGAGTCGAGCACGAGGCTGCGGACTGCCGCTTCGTGACGGGCCAGATAAACCAGGGCTGCACGCGTTCCGTACGAGGAGCCCCAGAAATTGATCAGGTCGTAGCCCAGGTAGCGCCGGACTTCGTCGATATCGTCCATGGCGGGCGCCGTTGTGTAGAAGCGCGGATCCGCGTCAAGGTCTTCGAGGCACTTCTGCAGCCTCTCGACCGGGTTCTCGACCAGAGCTGCGAGCGTCCGCTCGGGCGGCTCGCAATCGAGGGGATTCGAAGCCCCCGTGCCCCGCTGATCCACAAAGACGATGTCTCGATCCGTCTGATAGGGACGAAACATCGGCTCGAGGCGCTCGGCCATGGTCGCCGCGCCACCCGTAGGTCCGCCGACCAGCACGAACAGCGGGTCGGACTTCGGATCGCGGCGCAGGGCTTTGGCCACCACGATTTTCAGGTCGATTGTGCGGCCGGTTTGTCGGGCGCGATCCTCGAAGACGGTTAGCTTGCCACAATACGCGTCGCGGGGTCCCTCGCCGGTTTCGCAAAGCTGCAGACGCGCGGCGCCAATGCTGGTGTTGCCGCAGCCGCCAGCCGCAAGGGCGACTGCCATAACGGCAACAAGTGCCGCTCTCATCTGCGTGCCCGTCTTCATCGCAATTCGCCGACAGCACTTTGTCGCCAGCGTCCGACCCGATAGGCAATGTGTCCCGCGCAAACCAGAGACAGCCACAGCGCGTTGAGCACCCAGTAGAACCCGAAGCCGCGAATCAGACCCCCCGTCGTGGTGTTGATGCGCCGCGCGAGTTCGACGGTTTCCGCACTCGCTGCGGCGGCATCAGGAACGACAACGAACGGATTGCTGAGAATCCGGTAGAGCATCCCGACACAAAGCAGGTTGATGACGAGGCGCACCGCCGACGGGAACCAATTGATATCCGGCCGAACGAGACTGAAAGCCCGTTGCGCGACGCCGAGTGCAATCAGTCCCAGCAGGTATAGCTGAAAGCGCTGCCACGAGGGCGAGAGTTGGAGGGGAGCCACCGCAGGGCCTATGAGCAAAGCCGGGACGTCGGGCCAGAGGCTCCACCAAAGAACCCAACCGACCGCAAGGGCGCTCATGAAAACCAGTCCCGACGCCGAATACCACTTGGGCACGTACTTCAGATACGGAGTCCAGAACAGCCAGCTTTCCGGTGCGCCGCGCTGCGTTCTCGCTGACCGGCGCACAAAGTAATCGACGCCTGCAAAGACCAGCGTGTACACAGGGAAAAGAACGAGCATCGTGATCGCGATCCGCCGGGCGAGCAACGCCGGAGACGCACTCGTGAGCAGAATTTCGACCAGGCCGATGACGATATTAATACCCAGCGTGAAGAGCAGGACACCAACGTAAACAGGGAACGCTGCTCGGCTGATCAGACGAAACGGGCCGAAGGCGAAGCCGCCGGACTTTTTCCCATAGCGTGTCGCCACGGTGAAAGGATCGCCGAATTCGGCGAGGGCTGCCTCTTGCTCGGCCTCAGTAAGGTTGCGGCCAAGGTCCTCCCGGCGCTCGATCATTTTGGTCTCAAGATGCCCGCGCAGCTCGGCCAGAATGTCGCGTTTGTCCGAGCCTCTCGGCAGGTGTATGCCCACGGCGGTGAGATAGAGATCAAGCAACGACATCACGGTTCATCTCCCTTTTACGAATTCGCCGGATCGCTCCGTCAATGCCGTCCCACTCATCGAAAAGGTCGGAAAGGATCCGTTTTCCCTGCGTCGAAAGGTGGTAGAAACGCTTGTTGCGCTTGTCCTCTTCGCGCCACTCGCTAAGGAGCAGCCCCTGACTTTCCAGGCGCCGAAGCATCGGATAGAGCGTGTTCTCCTCGATTTCGAGCCCGATCTCTGCGAGGGCTTTGCGCAACGAGTAGCCGTAGTGCGGTACGCGCAACTGTGCGAGCGCCGCGAGGACGAGGCAGCCGCTGCGCAGCTCAATCCTGAGGTTTTCGAGCAGTTCGGCATGTGTTTGGCGATCCGGCATGGTGCGACCAGCTATACTGTGTTAAACACAGTGTATATAGCCGGGGTTATCGGCGCAAGCCCTTTGTTATTCCGATGGGGGTTCAACTTTTCGGGTTCGGACGGTCGCGATCGTCAGCCAAAACGTGGGCGAGTTCGGATGCCACACCAAGTTTCGTTGCCCAGCGAACCAGGTGTCGGCGATTTAGCCTGCCGCGCATACGCTCAGCGATTCCGGCGGCATCGATAAAATCCTGTGGGCGGCCGACCTTCAGTTTCTGGAGTAGGAGATCCTCCGCTGATGGAAACCAGATATACCTTCCGTCGAGGCGTTTCTTTTTCTTTCTGGAAAATGCTATCGCGTCGTGCTCGTCGCGGATGAGCATCATGTCGACGGCTGTTCGCCCTGAGCGAAAGCGCTTGTGGAAGGTTCTGATCATCGGATTGTACTTGTCCCAGGTTTCATCAAAGTGAAAGCCGGCCTCACCGAGTTTATTGACAAGGTTCGTGGGGACCTCCGTGGTTTGAATGATGAAGTCGAGATCGAGCGTAGCGCGTGGGCGTCCCCAGGCCGTTAATGCGAAAGCTCCGACGACCATGTAGGGCAGTCCAAGCTCTTGCAGCGCATCGACAATCTGGAGAAGATGGTGCTTAAGGACGGCGGAACTGTCGCCGCGATTTGGCACGACGGCCCTTCCTCAGTGGTTTGAATCCGTTCTGAATCCAGATCAACTCTTCGCGTGACGAAAACGATTCGACCATGTCCATGGTGAGTTCAGATAACGCGATGCAATCCTCTAGCGCGTCGCGAAAACTCAGGCGGCCGAGCCGTTCCCCGCGCAGCGCGCTGTAGGAAAGCCTTAGTCGAGCTGCGTCCAGCATGAGCGCAATTATGGCACAGGGGGCCTGAGGGTTCTGGATCAATATCCAAGAAGTTTCGGTTCGGGAATCGCTTCACGCTTCCTTCTGGTCCATGAGCTTAAATGAAAAGAAGGCGTGTTTCCCAAGGGATCGCGTAAACGCGTAGAGAGCTAAAGCTACCACTGCACCAACCATTACATAATACCTTCCAGCGTGCCACCCCTGGGGCGGCAACATGATCTCTGCGCGGAAGATTCGGCCGGCAAACCACATGCCATTCCTGCAGTGACGCCGAAGCGCAAAACAGCCACAAGCCAAAGCGCGCCGAATGCGGAGACGATGGCCACGCCGGAGTTGGAACTCCGGGGCTAAGGCATTGACGACTGCGAGCCAGAATGGAGTGGCTAGCCACGGACTCCGAAGAACAGCTCTGAAGAAACAGAAAAGGAAAAAAAGAGCGAGGGAAAATATTTGCGGAGTCGAAAAATCTGGCGAGGAGAAATGCGGTTGTCTGAGGAATCGAACGCATCGACTGAAGCAGTTCGGCCTCAGGGTACTCGGAAGGTACAAGGCCCCATAGGCGAGTTGAAGTTCTGAGGATGCAAACCACGCCGGCCAGGAACACGCCGACCAGGACGTCCCGGCCGACAAGGGAATCGCCCAGGCGTCCCTCGAGTAGCCGATTCCACGAAATCAGCGCGTGCGGCCACCGGTGCCGGACCTTGTTTCCAGTCTGAGCGGGCGGTAAAGAGCGGCCGGCCTCGGGGCTTCTTATGCGAACACACCCTCCTGCCACCACGTCCGGCTTGTGAAAACGTCACTGAAATCGGCGCTATCGAAAAAATATTTGTACAGGCTCAGACGCGTGTCAGATTTGCCATGAAGGCGTCGAACGAAAAAATTGTGCAGGCGGATGTCGAGGCCCGTCTTCTCAATATGGTTGGTCGTTCTCATACGAGCCCACCTCAGATACTTCCTCGTGAAGACAAAAGTGCTCAGGTATTTCGTGAAATCGGATTGCATGTGCCACAAAAGCACACGCTTTCCATCGATGTAATCGATTCCGGCAATCCGGTTGTATGTGGCATTCCGGATCGTCTGGTCTTCGCAATGCAGATATAGGGGGTTCTCAAACACGGTATACGACTGCAGATCCCGCATGATTTCCGATGGCGCGTCCTGAGCAATTCTGTCCGTGTGAATTAGATGTGAGAGAAGATCCTGGTCGCTCGAGATTATTTCCCGATTGCGCTGGCCTGCCCACTTGCCCAATTCGGAAATTTCCCAGCCTGCGCGCTCCTTCCAGGCGTGTTGAGAATACCCTTCAATATCGTTCACGAAAAGGGTCATCTGTTCCTGATATCGAGCAAACCATCCCTGGTCACTGATTACCGTCAGCGCCGGACAGCCCTGCAATACAAAAGTCCTGTGCTTCAGCAGCCGGGCAAGCATTACCGGGTCTTCATTGAAGACGATATCGCCGTCGTAATGGACGATGGGTTCGCCTGGGAAGTAGCTCGCAATGGTGGGCCAACGAAGGAAACATTTCTTTTCGTAGTCTCCGAATCGGTCC
>DASTBJ010000813.1:0-4300 GCA_035712125.1 Terriglobia bacterium | reverse complement strand
CACCTAAATTCCCGCTTCTCTTTCTGCTAGACTCAACTTCCGGAGAAACACTCCGTTATCAGGCAAAGGGGGGCTGTGCAATTGGACCCCGCAAACCCCGCCAGGTCCGGAAGGAAGCAACGGTAGCAGGTCCTCCAATGTGACGCAGTATCCCCCGTGCCTGACTCAACGATGAAATATCAGGTCATAGCCAGGAAGTTCCGCCCGCAGGTTTTCGCCGAAGTTGTCGGCCAAAAGCCGATCGTTCAAACACTCCAGAACGCCATCAAGCTCAACCGGACGGGCCACGCATATTTGTTTTGCGGTCCGCGTGGTGTCGGGAAGACGACAATGGCGCGGCTGCTTGCAAAGGGATTGAACTGTTCGAAGGGACCGACGATTGACCCCTGCAATGAGTGCCCTTCCTGCCGGGAGATTGCCGCGGGACAGTCCATGGACGTGTTGGAAATCGATGCTGCATCGAACACGGGCGTGGACAATGTGCGCGAACTGCGCGACAACGCACGCTACGCGCCCTCGCGCGATCGCAACAAGATTTTCATCATCGACGAAGTCCACATGCTATCGACGTCGGCGTTCAACGCGCTCTTGAAGATCCTTGAAGAACCGCCACCACACGTCATCTTCATCATGGCGACAACCGAACGCCAGAAACTCCCAGCCACGATCCTGTCCAGGTGCCAGCAGTTCGTCTTTCGAACAATCGCGCCGGCCGAGATTCAGGCACACCTGAAAAGCATTGTCGAACGTGAAGGCGCACGGATCGATGACAATGCACTCAGCTACATCGTTAAGGCATCCGAAGGCAGCATGCGTGATGCGCAGTCGTTGCTGGATCAGATCATTTCCTTTGGCGGACAGGATGTCGCCAGCGAGGATGTTCGCGAAGTCCTCGGCTTTATTCCAACCGAGCTGCTGGACCGCACCATAGATGCGGTCGCCAACAGCCATTCTCAGGAATTAATTGAAACGGTCGCCATCGTTGTGGACCAGGGTTTAGGCCTTCAACAATTCGTCCGGGAGTTGATCGCCCGCATGCGCGACCTGCTGATGATGAAACTTCAGCTGCCAGACAAGGTGCTGCTAAACGAAAGCGAGAGGGATCAGTTCCTTCGTCGTGCCGAAGCATTTTCGGAGCAGGATCTGATTCGCTACTTCGACTTGCTCCTCAAGCTCGAAAACGACCTGAAATGGACTTCTCAACCACGGTTTCATCTGGAAGTAGGACTGGTAAAGCTGGCAAAGGCTGGACACATGCGGGACATCGAAGATGTTCTTCGGGAACTGAAGAACGATCCGTCCCCCCAATCGCCGCCGGGGCGGCCCGCGGGGAACCCCTCGTCCAATCGCCCGCCGACTCCGCCGGCATCGCAGCCACGATCGGAAGCCAGTGCGCCTTCGATCGTATTGCCCTCGGTACCCTCGTTTAAATCGTCGACTCCAGTGGCCGCCGCTGCTGTTCCTGCGACGCAGAAAATAGAAAAGCCGAATGAGGGGACGCCGCTCGAGACGCCAGGCACCCGGTCGCGTCCGTCATCATCAACGATACTCAGGACGGACGACACTTCACTCAATTCGGCTAGAGAAGAGCCCCTCGTCAAGCGGTTCCTTGAAGTGTTTCGAGGGGACATTGCTCAGGTCAAACCACCTAAGGGAGAAACGCCATGAACATGCCGATGAACATGCAGCAACTGATGAAACAAGCTCAAAAGATGCAGGAACAGCTGCACAAGCAAAAGGAGGCGACCGTTGTTGAGGCGACTGCGGGTGGCGGCATGGTCTCCGTCAAGATGAACGGCAATAAGCAACTGCTTAGCGTGCAGGTGGACGCCGAGGTGTTCGCCGGCGGAGATAAGGAAATGCTTCAGGACCTTATCGTCGCGGCTGTCAATGAAGGTATCCGTAAAGTCGAAGAAAGCCTCGAAAGCCAGCTCGGCAGCCTGACCGGCGGCCTGAAGATCCCCGGACTGTTCTGACGCATGGACGTTGCAGAGCCCGTCAACCGGCTGATCGAACAATTCAGGAAACTTCCAGGAATCGGCACGAAGTCGGCACAGCGCCTCGCTTTCTTCGTGCTAAAGATGGATACCACCGATGCGGAACAACTTGCCGAGTCGATCCGTGAAGTCAAGCGGTCGATCCGCCGCTGTTCGACCTGCAACAACCTCACCGACGTCGATCCGTGCCAGTTCTGCGTAGCGCCCACGCGGTCAGACAAGGTTCTCTGTGTCGTGGAAGAGTCGAACAACATTCTTCCTGTAGAGAAAACACACACTTTCAACGGCCGATACCATGTCTTGATGGGATCCCTTTCGCCGTTGAAGGGAATCACACCTGATCAACTCGCTATCACTTCCCTGCTGCAGCGTCTGCAATCCCAGACGATCGAAGAAGTGATCATCGCTACGAACCCGAATGTCGAGGGTGAAACAACAGCCCTTTATCTCTCGCGATTGATCAAGCCTCTGGGAATCCGTGTGACTCGATTGGCGCTGGGACTGCCCGTCGGCGGTGATCTGGAATATGCGGACGAAGTGACGATGGCAAAAGCCATCGAGGGTCGAAGGGAACTCTAGACAGCTGCTCTCCATTTACCTGCCTGGCTTCCATTTAGCGGCCTTTTCCATACGCATCTGCGCCGCGGCAATTCAAATGCAGAACAAATGGCATGCTGGAACGTGAAGTACAGATGCCTTCAACTGCCCGCTCAAGAAGGAGGACAGTATGCGACCAATTCCCTGGACCGTTCGCCTGATCCTGTTCGCTGTTGGATTCGGGGCTGGACTGTCGCAATACAAAGCTCCAGCACAGCCGACACATCGGCCTGTGGTGATCGAAATTCGAGTGAAGCCGGACCTGCAGCCTGCGGTTTCCGAACCCCGTACTCATCGCTCTGAGTCTTCTCTGCGCCTGCAAAATCGAATCTGAGATCGCTGAGCGCAATCGTTACGGAACTGGCTACAGTTACCGGTCGAACAACAACGCTCGGACTACGTATCGATCGGGCGCAGGCCCCATAAAACGGAAGGGATAGCACGTTATCAGTGTCAATGAATCGCGAGCCTGTGGGCGAAGGACGGATGTATCTCGCGGAGATACGACGCGAACGTCCACAACCCGGTAGACGTACTCCGCCCCTTCTGACGCGATCCTGATTTCATCACCAATCAGAACATCTTTTAACGCGAGGAAATGCGTATCGCGATGGCCGGCAATAACAATATTTCCGGTCTGACCCGGCAGCGCACTGCCTTCAAGATGGCCGGGCCCTTCGCGAAGTGCTGTAGTCGTCGTCCCCTCCACTACAGTGAAGCGAGCCTTGTGCCGAGGAATGGACAGTTGAAACACGGGATCTCCCGGTGCGACGCGTTTCATGCCATCGACGCGCGGAAGCTCCGCGATCTCGGCGGAGAGCACGGGAAACAAAAACGGATAGACCGCGAGGCCCCCCTTCAACAAAAGAAGGGCACCCGCGATCATCAGAAACCGGGGCAGATAGCGTCGCACAGTAGCTAACCCTGCGCTTTGACAGGCCGCCCGAACAACATAGCCGCAACAATCAGAAGACCGCCTGTCAGTACATAAACGAGCCAGCCCGCCGCCGTTGCAGGCAGTTCGTCAGGCGACTGACGACTGTCCGTCGGCGCTACATTGCCTTGATTCGAAGGAGCAGTGCTTTGCCGGCTGTCGATGGCAGGCGGAGGGGTCTGGCGTTGTTCCTGTTGCTGAAGAACAGCGACATCCTGCTGATGCTCAACTGGAGAGGTCGATTCGACGCGTGCGTCTGACGCCTGAATTGCGGGCTCCTGCTGCTCAGGAGTCCGCACCGGTGCGGCCGCCTGTGGAGCAATCGATTCAGGGCTTGATGCCGGTCTCTCCGCCGGCGCAGGCGCAACTGCCGGAGCGCTCTGCGTTGAAGCACTCTGGAAGGTTGCCGGAACCGTCACCGCGAGCTCACGCTGCAGTGCGCGCACGCGGTCGGGAAGCGGAAACTCGTAGCCGATGCTTTGCCCCTGAATCCAGATCTTGTCGAAATAGTACTTATCTCCAATGTGGTGCAGGATAACCTTCGAATCTTCCGGTGCACGTTCTTGTTCGGCCGGAATAGTCAGCGCGATCGTTTGATGCCGAAGTTCGTCGTTGTTGAAGAAGCGCAAAATCTGATCGTTCGTGGATGATGGTCTCCGGATCTCGTATTCTCCCGGCTGGAGAACCACGTCGTCGATTGTTACCGGGTAAGGCAGGGTTACTTTCACACCATCGGTCAATCCTTGACTCATGAACGAAGCGCCGCCCATGA
>DASTBJ010000812.1:0-7904 GCA_035712125.1 Terriglobia bacterium | reverse complement strand
ACACTCTTGTTCTGACGATCGATGAACGCGCGCTCTTCCGGGTTGTCTCCTTCCCCGAACAGTTGCAGGAAAATCTTTCGCGGGTTGTATTCCATCGGCAGCGGCGATTCCGCATCCCGGAACGACAGCGTGGTATAGGAGCCACCGCCACCGGCCGCGCTCTGAACGGTCGTCTCGGAAGCGACTTCCAGCGACGGGAGCGGCGTATCCTGGCTGATCACCCTCGAGATCAGTTGATCGATCGTCGGAGCCATGCGGGCCTGCGCACCTCTCCCCGCCGGACGCGTCGCGCTGAGCCACGTTGCCGGATTGAGCGTGTGAACCGATCCGGCGCTGGCCGCGTTCTCGAGATTACCGAAAGACGTCACGTATTTCTTGTAGGGCTCGAGCGGCGAAAGAATCGGACTGAGTTTGAAATCGGCGCCACTGCCGCTGGGTGTCCACTTGTCCATGGCCGGGCCGTGCACCGTGTTGTGCATGATCGCGCCGTGGGGAATGTAGAAGAAGCCCGTGCGCATCTTCGGCGCCGCGGCAGTCTGAGCAAGCGCCGTGGCGGCCGGCACCATCGCGTCCAGCAATGGTAACGCGAGGCTGACGCCGGCGCCTTTCAGCAGCGTCCTGCGGGAAATGTGTTTCTTTGTGATGAACATGGGCAATCTCCTTAGTGCGCCGCACCCTGTTTGCGGAATGCTTCGGTATTGACGATTCCGCGAATGAGTGAAGACAACTTGTAATTGTCCTTCGCCGCTGCGCGAACAACCGCGCGCACTTGCGGCATGTCGAAGTATTCGAGCTCTCGATTGAGAGCGTACATCATCAGTTTTTCCGTTACGGCCTGCGCGAACATTGCCGGGCGGCTCGCCAGGTGTCCCGACAGTTCCACCGGACCGTTGATCGCGACCCCGCTTGCCAGCACCGAGCGCGCATCGATCGCGGCATTATTCGCCTGGCGATCTACGGTTCTCCAGCGCCCGATGGCGTCGAAGTTTTCCAACGGCAGGCCGGGCGGATCGATCACGCCGTGGCATTGCAGACAGGACCGCTGTTCGCGGTGTTGTTCCAGCCGCTCGCGAACTGTTTTCGGTGTCTCGCCCGCCTTCTGATCGAGATTCGTCGTCACGTTCGGTGGCGGAGGCGACGGAGGCGTGGCCATCAGTTTATCGAGCACCCACGCTCCCCGCAGAACAGGCGACGTGCGATCGCCATAGGACGTCCTCAGCAGAACTGCGCCCTTGCCCAGCAAGCCAAATCGCGCTTTGTCGGTCAACGCGACCCGGCGGAATTGGGAACCATAAACGCTGGGAATGCCGTAGTGGCGCGCCAGCCGTTCGTTCAGGAACGTGTAGTCCGCAGTCATGAGATCCACGACGCTGCGATCTTCCAGAAGAATGCTGCTCAGGAACTCGTGGGCTTCTGTCGAGAAATCGCGCCTCAGTTGCTCATTGAATTCCGGGAACACCATAGGGTCCGGCTTGACGGCTTCGAGATCCGCGAGAGTCAGCCACTTCATGGCAAAGCTGGTGACGAGACTGGACGCCTTTGCGTCTGCCATCATCCGCATCACTTCTTTGTCCAAAGCTCCAGGTTTGGTTAAACCGCCGGCGGCAGCGAGCGTCAGCAGGGTGTCGTCCGGACCGGTATTCCAAAGGAAGTAGGAGAGACGAGTAGCCAGTTCCAGGTCCGTTAGCGTCCCATTCACCCCACGAATCGACCGATAGAGGAATTCCGGGCTGCCCAGCACTGCCATAACAATCTGCTCGATTCCCAGATCGATGTTTCCGCCGTCGTTACTTGAGGCTCCGCTCCGTCCGAGGGCATAGAACTGCATGAGGCGGTTCACATCGTCCGCCGTTACCGGACGACGGAATGCCCGGCGCGCCAGGTTCTCTGTAATCCTTCGCACGCACGCGGATTCGCCATCCTTTTTGGGATCGCAGACAAAGATCAGGGAGCGGCTGGGAGTTTTCGCAATGCCTGTCGCATCGTACGGGCCGGCGATCTCGATCCCGTTGGCCAGACGCGGCATGCGGCCGTTGCCGGCGCCGAAGCCAAGATTGCCGGTGCCGCTGAAGCTGGCAGCGACGTTGTCGTCGGATTCCACGCGCGAGCGCTCCATAAACGCCACAATCAACTCGCGCACCCCGGCTTCAACCTTGACGGGTATCTTCGAGAAGCGTTCCATGATCTTCGCGCGCCCGGCCGCACCTGTCTTGTCGACAAGAGCCTGATCCTCGGGCCCGCCTACCGGTTCGCGAAACACGATCTTGCCGTCCAACATGATGACCAGCGTGCTTTCGTTCTCCAACTGGCCGGTGTAGAGACCCGCCCCTACGTCGAGTACGTTGATACGATACTCGCCGTCCGCGACGAAATTGTGCTTGAAGCGGACGCCCCCGCGCGTGCCGGGCGGCAACGGCAGTGGACTCTCCTGATTGGCCGTGACGGTGTGCTTCACGACGGAAACAGGGGGATTTGGATTGCCGACCGCCAGCTTCGCGATGTGCCGGGCGGCCATGATGTACTGGTCCAGGAAGGCAGGCGATGTGCGCAGAGCGACCGCAATGTTGTCAAAGCCGTCGACCTGGATGTCCTGCGGCAGGACATCCTTTTCCTTTATGTCCACTCCCAGCAAGGCCTTCACCGAGGCGGCGTACTCGGTTCGATTCAGACGCTGGATCGGCACGTATCCGGCCTTAGGTCCCTTCGCCCGCGCGTCGAGGGTGTTTTCCATCCAGGTCACGAACGAATCGATATCCTTTTGCGTGGGCTGGCGATTTCCCGGAGGCGGCATCAAACGGCCGCGTAGTTTGCGAAGCGCCTTTTCCCAGATCTCTGCGTTTTCTTCAGGGGTCTGAAGGTTCAGACCTTCAAGCGCGAGGCCGCCGCTCTTCACGCGTTCGCTGTGGCAGGCGGAGCAGTAAGTCGTTAACAGCGCACGATGTTGCTCCGGTGCGGCCGCAGGAGGCGCCTGCACCCGAGTTTGGGAAGGTGCCCGGGAAGTTGTCAGAAGCAGAAGCGCACCCGCACAAAGAAAACGACGCAAGGAACCGAGGCTCATGGGACAGATTCTTACACAAAACCGGTCCTTATTGCCCCCTCTCGCAACGAACTCCAGCTGTAATTACACATTAGACCCTATAGCCCGCCCACTCCTCCTCCTCTACCGTCAAGCGGATGCCGGCGCTTTCTAAGCCTTCGCCCTGGATCCGCTCACAGACCTGGGATGGTTTCTGGATCATGTCGGGGTTCTGGGTTTCAACATTGTTTCTTCTCCTTCCTCTGGATAGCGCCAAACCGCTGATTGTTGCCGGCACTTTGCTTTTCTGGATAGGCCATCGAATCGCGAGCGTGTACCTTGCCGTCTGCGTACGCGAGTATCGCGAAGTCCTCCAGGCCAGGAGGCGATATTTTTTTGCGTTCCCGCTTTGTCTGCTTTGCCTGCTCGGCGTGTTTCTACTGGTTCCCGAAGAGGTGATGGGGCTTTCGCTGTTTCGCCGTTTCATTCTGCTGGCGTTTCTCGATTACTTTCTCTCGTTGTACCACTTCGCATCCCAGCATTATGGAGTCCTCTCCGTTTATCGCGGCAGGCTGCCCCACGGTCAAAGGGATTCCGGCTTGCTTCGGTGGGATTGGTGGGTCTGCATTGGCGTTTCAGGGATATTCAGCATCGTGTTCGACTACTTCAACGGTCAGTTTGATGACTTCGGGATTTTCGATAACGCGCCGCTGGTTTCAGAATCTACGGTCGACGGTTTAAGGACGGCGCTGGCATTGCTTGTGGTGGTGGCGTGGGGTTTGACGATGCGAAAGTACGCCCAAAAGCGGCAAGGGATTGCGCGGATGCTTTACTTCACAACGCTCTGTTATATGACCATTGTCTCGTTCTATCTCGCTCCTGTTTTGTACTTTTTTGTGGTTCAGACGCAGCACTGGCTTGTCTCGCTGGGCCTGACTGCACATATGGCCACCAATTCGCGATTCGAACCGCAGAAACAGTCCAATGCTTTCTGGTATGGGACATGGGCGTGGATCAATGCCAGAGCCCTTGGCCCTTTGTCCGTTCTGGTTCTGCTGTCAATCTGCCTGACGCCCATACTCGAAGCCGACTACTTCATCACTAATGGCTTTGATAGGGAAACGCTGACCGTGCAAGGCTTCCTGATCCAGTTCGAAGATACCGTGTGGATCTATGTGTTTGGCGGGGTCGCCATTTTCACCGCCTTCGTGCATTACATCTATGACCGTGGCGTCTTCCGCTTTTCCGATCCGCTGATTCGCAAAGCCGCCCTGCCGCTACTGCAGCCGCCCGCCGGTACGGAGGGCAACTAGTCTTTCCTTAGCGCCACGGCGGGATCGATAAGAGTCGCGCGCCGGGCCGGCAGCAAAGCGGCCAACAGGGTGACGGCAAGCAGAGCGGTTCCCACTCCGGCAAAGGTCCAGGGAGCATCCGGTCGCACCTGATACATTTGGAACAGTAGATCGGACCAATAGCGGCTGAGACCCCAGGCTATCGCCAAACCCATCACAAGTCCGATGGCGGAGGCGAACAATCCGCCGCGAGCCGCCGTGAGCATCGCCTGGCCGGTCGTTGATCCCAGAGCCAAACGAACAGCAAGTTCCGGAGCACGCCGTTCCACGGTATATGCAACAACTCCCGCAACACCGACGGCTCCAAGAAGGAGCGCAAGCATCGCAAAGGCAGTGAGCAGCGTTGTTTGAAGGCGCGGCCTGTCGGCACTGTCGTCCACAATGCGGTCCATGGTTCGTATGTCGAACAATGGCTGCGCAGGATCGATTCGCTTCACTGCGGCGCGTAAGGCACCTGTGATCGCAGCGGGACTCGCGGTGGTGCGCACGGCGAGAGTGAGTGTTCGAGGTCCGTAGAGCGGCGGGAAATACATCGCCGATAAAGGCCCGGACTCCAGATCCAGTTGCATGTCCCCGACGATGCCGACAACAGGGATGCCTAGAGAAGCGACGTCACCACCTCCTATACTCACGTTGCGGCCTATCACATCCTCTGTATCGGGCCAGAGGTGCCGGGCGAGTGTCTCGCTCAGGATTACAGCCGGCGGTGTCGGTTGCGCGCGATCGGTCGCATTGAAAAAGCGTCCCCGTTTCAGGGGGACCTGGAGCGTGTTGAAATAGTCTGGATCCGTCATCCGCCAGACCACCTGAATACGCTGGGCCTGAGTTTCTATCGGCGCAATCGACATGCTGGTGACACTGCCGGCCAGCGGCAGGCCGCTTGTCAGCCCCGCTGAGACAACACCCGGTATTCTCTCAACTTCGGAGACCAGCGCCCGGTAGAAGGATTCGGCCTGTTCCGAGGTGGGGTATTTTGCCGGCGGCAGACTAACGCTTGCCGTCAACAGATGGTCCGGCCGGAATCCCAAGTCCAGGTTCTGCAGGCGCGCGAAACTCTGAATCAGAAGCAAGGCGCCGACAACCAGCATCGCGGCGACCGCGACCTGCGCTCCGACAAGCACCGGGCGCAGAACCATGCCCGTCGAACCGACCATGCCGCGTCCCGTCTTGCGCAGCGGGCTCATGATGTCGGCTCGACGAACCAGCCACGAAGGCGCAAGTCCGAACAGTAGACCCACTACTGTCGTCAGCCCGACGGCGAAGATCAGGACTGGCCAGTCCAGGCTCAGATTCGCGCTGCGCGGGAGTTGATTGACGACTCTTGCGGCGAGCCATCGAACCGCCCCGAATGCTGTGAGGATTCCAAGGCCGCCACCGATCGAGGCAAGCACCAGACTTTCCACGGTGAGCTGCCGAACTATGCGCGCACGCCCGGCTCCCAATGCCAGTCGCACGCCGAACTCATGCGCGCGCGCCGACGCGCGCGTGACAAGCAGGCCCGCAACATTCGCGCAGGTGGCCAACAGGAGGAGAACGACGGCCGCCATCAGCAGATAGAGGTGGTTTCTCGAATCGCTGTCGACGATCCACTCGTCAACAGGCATCAAGGTGACGCTCCAACCCTTGTTGGAGTCGGGAAAACGCTGCCCGAGGCTCGCTGCTATGGCATTCAATTCTTTATCAGCCTGGGCGGGAAGGATCCCGGGGCGGAGCCGGCCGACGACGCCAATCACATGGTTTCCACGGTTCTCCTCCGCAGGTTTTGGAACCAACGGGGTCCAGAGGTCGACCGTCGCCGTGAAGCCGACATCCTGAGGTGCGATACCTACGACCACTCTCGGTTCGCCGTTCACGAGGATACTGCGTCCGATAATTCCGGGGTCACCGCCGTATCGTTGCTGCCACAGACCTTCGCTGATAATCGCGACTCGATCTTTGCCCGACTCACCTTCCGTTAAGGTGAACGCACGGCCGGCGAGAGGTTGCAATCCCATCAACGTCCAGAAACTGGCGGAGACAGCGGTCGCTTTCACCCGCTGCGGTTCTCCATCGCCGGTCAGGTTCGCGCTTTCGTTGCGCATCGCCGCCATCGATTCAAAGGATTTGGATTCCTCCTGCCACGAGAGGAAGTTGAGTAACGACGCGGCAAACTGGGGAATATTCCGTGACTGGTTGGCTTCCCATATGCGGACGAGCCTGTCCGGTTCGCTGTAAGGCAGCGGACGCAACAGAACTGTATAGGTGAGACTGTAAATCGCCGTCGTCGCGCCGATGCCCAGCGCAAGAGTTACGAGGACAGCGGCAGCGAAAACCGGACTGTTTCTCATAGCACGCAGGCTGTAGCGAATGTCGTGAATCAACATATCCCAATGCTCCTGTGCAGCGGTGAGCAGCGTGTCGGCGGCAACGGAAAACCCCAGGAAGAGCCGCCCCAGCATGCGGTGTTCATCGCGATACCGGCGCCGGAACGTGGCGCGCATTTCGTGTTGGTAGGATTCCCGAAACTCGGCCGGATAGAGACGCAGGAGAATTGCGTAAAGCTTCTCCGCCTTCATGATCCGGTTCGTTTGGGGGAGAGTCCGGCCTGCCTGGCGAAAGCGACCATTTCCTGAAGCCGTGCGGCTTCCGCTCGCGCAACCTCGCGGCCGAGACGTGTCAGACGATAGTAACGCCTCCGTTCGTCGTCTTCATCGGGATCGGGACGCTCATCGAGTTCGATGACGAGCCCCTGGTCGAGAAGTCTTCGGATGGTGGTGTAGAGCGTTCCCGGATTCAACTTCAGATGGCCGCCGGTCCCCTCTTCGACATCCCGCATGATTGCATATCCGTGTTGATCGCCGCCTGCCAGCGAGACAAGGATGTGGAAAGCCGCCGTCGGCAATGGAAGAAAAGACTGGGGATCGAATTCTGGTTCGCGTATCCGGCTCGGCATGTGCAGACTATATCTACACCAGATATATTTGTGCAAGATAGAAATTATGGAATAGGGAGCCCGGAAGACATTCAGGAAGGATAGCGTCGACGACCAAATCGTTGCATCGGACGCTTCGCGCCGGTTCTCTCAGTCCGCTGGGCAGCCTATCAAGCACGCTTGGCTCCGGGGTACAATTGTCCATGATCAAAGAGATTGAAGCTGCCGTTCTCAAGCTTGTTCCGAAGGATCGAGCTCGCTTGGCTGGAAAACTCCTGGAGAGTCTTGAGGATCTATCCGAAGAAGAGAATGAGAGCCTCTGGGCTCAGGAAGCTGCGCGTAGAGACGTAGCCTGGGGTCCTTCAGACTTGTCCATGATGTGACACCAGCTGCACCACTCTCGCCGACTTCCAGCAGGATCCGCTTCCCAGTTCGCTGAGCTTCAACGACGGCATCTTTGAGATCCTGCTCGGGACTTCGTGCCGGATCGTATTTCGTAACCGGCGCATATTGCCCTGCAAGAAGGAGCGCGACGAGGAAGAGGGTCATGGTGCCTCCTGCGTTGTGTCTGTCCTGGCATCATACGTGAGATTTCCTGCGCCGGCACTCCTGCCTCACGAAGTTT
>DASTBJ010000811.1:0-2561 GCA_035712125.1 Terriglobia bacterium | reverse complement strand
TATTCGCGCGTGAAGAAAAATGGCGGGTTTGTCGCGAACTCCAGGTTGTGCCGCATGTCGTTGTCGTAAAAGATTCCGGCAGACGCGCGTATTACGGTGTCGTCGTCCAGCGGCCGCCATGCAAAACCCAGGCGGGGTGCGAAGTTGTTCAGGTCGTTGTCGACAAGCCCTTCGCTGGCGTCCACCCCTGCCAGGCGCATGCAGTTGCAGTCCGGAGTCCAGAACGATTGTTTGTTCACCCGTTCCGTGATCCTTCCGTAATACTCCCAACGAAGACCGGCGTTGATGGTAAGACGGGGCGTGACCTTCCAGTCGTCCTGAAAATACCCGGCGAATTCGAATTTCCGCGTGTTTCCTGTGGGCTCTCCATCGAAGTACACGGACTGAGTCGGCAATCCGAGCAGAAAATCCGCCATAGGAATTTGCGTTGTGGGCGATGACGCAGTACGAGCGCCAGTAAAGATGAAGGCATTCGGGCCCACGTTGTACGCATTGACGAGGTAACGGCGCGCATCGACGCCCACTTTCAGCTGGTGCTTGCCGCGAGTGAAAGCGAGACTGTCCATGTAGTTGTACACGTTGACAGTCCGTTCGAACTCCGCGTTGCTGCCGATTGGCTCCGCCGTAAAGAAATTGTAGAAGAGGAAGCTCTTCAGATAGCCCATCAGCGGCACCTGCGCCGGTGTGCCGCGATTCATCGGAATCTGAGGCTGACGAAAACGGTTATAGCCCACGCGAAGCTCGTTGACCATGTTGTCGCCAATGACGGTAGTCAGCGTCAAGCCGAGATTCGTTCGAAAACGATCCGCGGTTTGGCCAAAGCCGGAAAGGTTGGACGCGCCGCTTGTCTCTGTCCGGAAAGGGTCAATCACGCGGGTGGTATTGGTGCTGTAGCGACCCATGAGGTAGGTGCGTTCAAAGAGCTGGTGGTCCAGTCGTATGGAAATGTCGTAACCATTTTCGATCTTGTTGGCGATCTCGGTCCGATTTCCGGTAATGCCGGGCCGATCGGCACGGGGATAGGCATCCAGAACTTCACGCGAAACGGGATGGATTTGAGATTCGGGAATGACGGGCCCGCCGATCTCGCTGAGGTCGCCCAACCTCATGCGATCTGTTGGGACGGTAGCTCGCCGAGCTTGTCCGGTCTTCTGAAGCAGCCCTTCGACAACAATCGAGAAGAACGTGCGGTCCTGCTTCAACGGACCGTTTAACGCCATTCCAAACTGGTTGCGCAGCGTTGCCGGTTTATCGACATAACTCGGGACGAAGAAATTGCGCGCATCGAGATTGTCGTTTCTCCAGAATTCCCAGAAAGACCCATGCAGGACATTGCTGCCTGATCTTGTGTTGACGCTGATTACAGCACCGCCATTCCGGCCGAACTCCGCGTTATAACCGCTCTCCTCGACTTTGACCTCGCGGACACCGTCGATGACCGGGCGGTAGGAGAAATTTCTGATGACCGGATCGTTGTTATCGATGCCATCGACGAAGAAGGAGAAGTAATGCTCGTCCAGCCCAACGCTGTTAAAGCCACCTCGATTACTGAGGTGAGAGTTCGGGGCGGCCGTCACCATGCCGGGAAACAGCTGCGCCAGCCGTTCCAGTTGCCTGCCATTGAGCAGTTGTTGTTGTAGCTGATCCTGGCGGATTGTGCCGCCGATGGACGAGTTGTCCGTCTGCAGACCGATGGCGTCAGCCTCGATGACCAGCTTCTGTTCGAGCGGCCCGATTTGCATTGAAATGTCACGGCGGGCGCTTTCATTAACCCGGACCTCGAGTTGCGGGATTTCAACCCCTCTGAAACCTGCGAGCTGAAAATGAACACGGTAGATGCCGACCGAGAGATTGGTTATTGCGTAATTGCCGGATTCATCCGTCAATGCCGCGCGGCGCCGGTTTGTGTCTTGTTCGATGGCGACAACTGAGACACCCGGAAGCGACGCGCCACTCTGATCGGTGACGAAGCCGACGAGGGTACCGGTCGTCGTCTGAGCGTACGCTGCAGCGAGGTGCAGGAGTAGAAATATGAAAGTTAGTTTGATTGTTCGCGGCACAAGGGCTGTCATCCTACCGGAATCAGGTGTGCAAAGAATAGCGTGAAGTGGCTCGAGTTCAAGCGGGCAAACGTTTTTTGAGGGTGGAGTGCTCTAGCCGTCATTCGATACACGTGAATTTTTCACTTTGTATAGTAAAGTGCTTCTCATATAGTCACGCTGCCATGGGAATCCCGGACCTTTTCCGTATTGCTCCAGAGCTGACAGATCTGCCGCGCCCCGCCAGTGTCCGCAACCGTCACGCCCTGTTGATCAATCCTTTTTACCCGAAGGATCCGCATGCAAGTTTCGGCAAGCATGTCTTGACGCCGACACTGGCATTGACGAGCATCGCGGCAGCCACGCCGTCGAACTGGACCGTGCAGTACTGGGATGAAAATCTTCTTCAGGGCGCGCCGCCTTGCGAACCGTTTCCCGAAGTTGTCGGCATTACGGTGCTCCTGACGTTTGCCGCTCGCGCGTTCGCCCTGGCGAAGTGGTATCGCGAACGTGGCGCCAAGG
>DASTBJ010000810.1:0-11454 GCA_035712125.1 Terriglobia bacterium | reverse complement strand
GCACGTTCAACACGGGCATCGAGCGACTGCCGGCATTGCTGAAGGAATATTCCCGGACGATGTTCATCGGCCATGCGAATTCCTTCTGGGCGCACATCAGTGCAGACGTTCCCGCTAATGTCGCTTACCCTACCGGCCCTGTGAAGCCCGGGGGCCTGACCGACCGGATGTTGAGTGAATTTCCGAATCTCTATGGCGACCTTTCAGCCACGTCCGGCCGCAACGCGCTGGCGCGCAGTCCGGAATTCTCAGTGGAGTTCCTGAAGCGCCATCAGGACAAGCTTATTTTCGGCAGCGATTGCGGATGTCGCGACGGCCGCGGCACGGGGCAAACGAATCCGTTTCTGCTCGTTGCTGGAAAATGCGTCGCTCGGGAAACTCTAACGGCGCTGACCCAACTCAGTTCGCCCGAGATCTTCCGCAAGATCTCGTCTCAGAACGTCATCCGTCTTCTGAAACTCGACCGCTGGCAGTAATGGAGGTGACTACCGCGACAGCGGCTCCACGAGTGTGATCATGCCCTGATGCGTGTGACCAAACCAAAGGCCCGACAGACCACCGGCCTGAGCCGGCTTCAAGTCGATGTCGCGGATATTCGCCGTGAACGGCACGAGATAGTAGACCCATTCTCCGGATTCGACATTCAATCGCGCAACGCGGTCGGCATAAATGCCGGCAGTCCACGTGAATCCCTGCTCGTCGTAGTGAGCATCGTATGGGAAGAAGTACGCGGGCATTTCCCACAACTTCATTTGTTGTCCGGCGGGCTTGCGTGGATCCAGCATGCCCACGAAGTTTCCATCGAATCCGCCCCACCACAGTCGATCCTGCTTGTCCGCCTTGCCTCGACGCATGCCGCCGCCGAGACCGCCCACGCCACGAGGCGTTGCGGGGATGTCGTAGTAGGCAACCTGGCCGGTCTTGGCATCCGCGAGCCATACGTACGTACTCGTGCGCCCGGCGCCGTAGACATTGTTCTTCGAATCGGAGGCGAGGTCGTAGCGAGCAAGCGGCCGCGATCCCTTAATTGTCGTGGTCACCGTAAGGGTATCGAGGTTGATGCGATAAGCTTCGGTTCCGGACCGCCAGCCGTGATTGTCGACAGCGGAATTCGATACGTCCATCATCTCGCCGCCGCCGGCGACATCAGAGAACGTAAACTTCTCCGTGGAAGGGTCGAATACAACCAGTCCATCCTGAGCCTGATTGCCAATGTAGAAACGGCCTTTGGCGTCGGGGCCCATCAGTGTTCGGGCGCCGGTGGGGGCAAAAGATCCTTTTGGGGCGCGATAGGGCCACCGCCACTCTTTCGTCTGTCCTGTCTTGATGTCGAGTCTTCCGATCGCATTGTCATTGAAATGGTTGTACCAGATCGCGCCGTCAAGGCCCATCCGCGTATCGTGCGGCCTGTGGGTGACGGGCAGTTCGTAGGTCGTGTAGATGACCTGCGTCGCCTTACCTTTCGGTCGGGGCAACCGCTTCAACTCGTATTTCCACATGCCCTCACTCAAATTGATTGCGGCCACGGACTCCGCCTGGCGTTTTTGTAGAGCGGAAGGCTCGCCCCACTCCGCGCGGCCCCACGTCGCGGTCTGGTCGGGAGGCAGCTGAAACGTCATCGGGGAACTGCCGGCGGAGTAGACCATCCGCTTCATGACCCATGCCATCTGGTCCTTGTTGTACGTGGACATGGCAACTTTTTGCAGTGTGTGGCAGCGGCTGCAGTCCCTGAGCTCAAACTTCGCCTGGTCAGGGAGCGGAAAGCTGCTCATCCACTCGGGGTCCGTGAGCTGAAGCGCCAGTTCAAGGTGATTCGACTCGCGGAGATTCAGGTTCAACGAGGCCGCACTGCCTGCAGTCACCGTGACGGGCGCCTTCGAAGACGGGGCGTCGAGAACATAGCCGACCGCGCGAATCGTAACGCTGTACTGACCCGGTTCCAGTCGCGCTCCAGGAAAGCTGTACGCACCCTGGGCATTGGTCACAACCGTCGTCGTGATCGTGGACCCATTGCGCCTTGCCGACACCAGCACGCCTTCCATGGGACCTTCTTTGGCCGACCGAACCGTGCCCGTCAATGCGGCAGCGGAAGGCTGCTGAGCTTCAACCGACACGCGCAGCGCTGCCACACCGAGCAAAACGACTACAGATAGCGAAAAGGCGACCAGAACCTTCTTTGGCATGTTTCACCCCCGGGCGAGATTCTCCCTGCTTTCGCTCGCTAATTCAATGTTTTGGGGCTACAGACGGTCCAATCTGAGATTTCCAGTTTCGGATGTTTCGGATTTGAAATGCAGTCTTACATGAGCGGTAACTCCCCTCCTCGGCTCTGTATGTCCGGAATTGTTCAACCCCAGGGCTGAATCTGACTTGCCATGACTCGCTTATTCCAGCGGCTGCGGTTCGAAGTTGAGCGCGGTCGGAATCAGCTTGTGCTTAAAGGCAATATCGCCAATCTCTCTCTTGCGCTCCAGGACGGTCCTGTAGATCCACGTGTAATGGTCTGTCGACCAGAATTCCATGACCTGGCGTGCCTTCAATTCTCCAAGTATGGCTTCGACGCCGCGATACTCCAGATAGCAAACAAGCAAATGCAGGTAAGTCGACTCTTCGTTTTGGGCGCCTTCCCTGCCGACGACGGGCACTTTGGGAAACAACGTGCCCAATTCATCGATGGCCTGACGGGATCGTGGTCGTTGCGTGATGTTCCAGTGCGCCTGCTCATGGATAAACGTCGATAAAAGTAATTCGTCATCTTTCAAATGCCGGGCATGCAAAGTCAGGATGGGATGGCTGTGTGGAATCACCGACTCATCAATGAGAACCGATTTCGTAAAGATCCACCGGCTCAGGTCGTAAGTTTTCAGAAGCCGCTGCAGTTGTTCTTTCGTCTGGACCTCGTCCCGTGTCCCTTTCATCACTTCAATCTCAACAACTGCCTGGCTGTACGAGACGCGAATCACGCTCAGGACGAGCATGACTGAGAACATGAAGCTTCTCATGGCGGACCTCAACACTCTAATACCGCCGTCGTTCAAAAATCGTTTACAAAAATCGGAGTCAGGGTCGAGGGCTCGTGCGAAAATCCACGGCAACCTCACGATCAACCCAAGGAGCTCACATGGAGAATCGTCGCGCGTTTCTGAAGTTTCTGGCCGGTAGTCCGCTGCTGACTGCAATACCTTCGTTCGCGTTCGCGCAGGGACTGTTGCCGGGTGATATCGACAAGGCCGCAGATGCGCTGGACGTCTTCGATTTCGAGGCCGTTGCGCGAAAAACGCTGCCCCCGGCGCACTGGGGCTACATGGCGACCGGTGTTGACGGCGAGGATACGTTGAAAGCGAATCGCGAGGGATTCACGCGCTATCAGCTCCGGCCGCGTCGATTCGTCGATGTCAGCCGCATCGACATGTCGGTCGAGCTTTTTGGAATGAAATTGAACTCGCCCCTCGTCCTTTGCCCTGTCGGCAGCCAGAAAGCCTTTCATCCGGAAGGAGAAGTCGCGGCGGCGAGGGCCGCGCAGGCGAAAGGGAATCTGCAAATACTTTCGACCCAGACGTCTTACGCGGTGGAAGACGTGGTCAAGGCTCGCGGCGGTCCCATCTGGTACCAGCTCTATACGACAGACAATTTCGATGTGACGACCCGACTTGTGAAGCGGGCAGAGGCCGCGGGCTGCACGGCAACGGCGATCACCGTCGATCTTCCCGCGGGAAGAAACACGTCCACGATGATGCGATTTCAGCGCGCGGATACCCGCGCCTGCGGCAGCTGTCACACCGATGCGACGGGCAATCTGGCCAATCCACGCGTCGGAGGTGGTGTCAGCAATACGAAGCCGATGTTTGCCGGCATGAACACGCAGGGCATGGGACTCACCTCTCCGTCGCTTACGTGGGATTTCATCAAACGATTGAAAAGCGTCACCACGATGAAGGTTCTCATCAAGGGGCTGGAAACTCGCGAGGATGCGGCTCTCGCCGTGCAGTATGGCGCCGACGGCATCATCGTATCCAATCACGGGGGGCGCGCCACGGAAACCGGCCGTGGCACAATCGAGTGCGTGGCCGAAGTCGTTCAGGCGGTGCGCGGCCGTATCCCCGTGATCGTGGATGGAGGGTTTCGACGCGGCACCGATATCTACAAGGCGCTCGCCCTCGGCGCCACCGCTGTGGGCATCGGCAGGCCCTACATCTGGGGTCTTTCCTCCTACGGACAGCAGGGAGTCGAGCGCGTCATCGACATTCTCAACAATGAACTGCGCCTTGCGATGGTGGGCTGCGGGGCCCGATCGGTCAAAGAGATCACGGCGAGTTCGATCATCGATACAGGCAGGAGGGCGTAAGCCCATGGAAAACACAATCGCCAGACGAAGCTTTTTGGCGGGCTCGGCTTTCCTGGGTCTCGGCACCCTGGTTCGAGGGCAACAGTCACTCCCTTCCCCGTTGCTCGAGGATCTCGTCGCCGCCTACCGCATCCTCGCGCAGGAAGAAGTCCTTGACGGCTTTGGTCATGTCAGCGCACGACACCCTCAATCCGCCGCCCGCTTCTTCATGTCGCGGTCCCTTGCGCCCGAACTTGTGACGGCGGGCGACATTCTTGAGTTCGATCTGGAAGGCAACGCGGTGAATGCAGGCGGACGAGCGCTGTATTCGGAGCGATTCATTCACGCAGAGATTTACAGGGCCCGATCGGACGTGCGCGCGATCGTTCATGCGCATGCCCCGTCTTTGATTCCTTTCGGTATGACGGATGCGCCTCTCCGGCCTGTCTACCACATGGCTGCTTTTATCGGAACCGGCGTGCCAGTCTTCGACATACGAAAACAATTCGGCATGACCGACATGCTGGTCAGTGACTCCACGAAAGGTCGCGCTCTCGCCCAGACGCTTGCAGACAAAACATGCGTGCTCATGCGGGGCCATGGCGTCGTTGTCGTCGGCTCGACGATTCCGATAGCGGTGGGGCGCTGTATTTATCTCGAATTGAACGCTCGAATTCAAACTCAGGCGATGGCGCTGAGCCGAAACGTCACGTACCTCGACGCCGAGGAAGCACGACGCGTCATGGATGCCGGAGAGAACCGCGGCTACGAACGGCCGTGGGAATTATGGAAAGCGAAAGCGTTGAGGCAGTGACTGCCGTCGTCGAACTTGAATGGCTGCGGGAACGTCACACCCGGTGCGATATCGTGTCTGCGATTAACTAGCTCTCGAACATGTTTTCATTGCGCAAAGTGTTTGGATTGAAGGGGGCGCCCCACGAAGCACACGCGGGTGTCCGTGAGTTCAGTCCCGACGCTCCCGCTTCCCTGCAAACGTTCCGGATCGCAGGCATGGCGGAATTTCAGGCGCTGTCGAGGGTTGCGACATCTCATGCGCTGACACCGGCAATTCCACCAGGTATTGACGAGAATGGAACGTTTGTTGTGCCGGGGTTTTGCTGGGTGGATCAACGCGCGGTATCGTTTTCAGTCGATTTCCGTTACGGAACGCGTAGTGAAGGACGGCTGGTTCCGAACTGGCGGGAGAGGCTGCTGTGCCCGCTCTGTCACTTCAACTGCCGTCAGCGCGCGGCAATTCATCTGTTTGAAATCCATTGCCGGCCGGAACCGAAGGCAGCGGTCTACATTACTGAACAAATCTCGCCCGTTTATCGATGGCTCGCCGCCCACTATCCTAACATCGTGGGGAGCGAGTTTATTGGCGAGAAGTTTTCTCCAGGCGAGGTGAACCATGAGGGAACACGTCACGAGGATTTGACGTGCCTGTCATTTGGTGACGAGACGATGGATGCCATTCTGTCGTTTGACGTCTTCGAGCACATCCCAGACTTTCTGGAGGCCTTTCGAGAGTGTGCGCGCATTTTGAAGCCTGGAGGCATGTTGCTCACGACGGTTCCGTTCCGGACTGACAGTCCGATGAATCTGATCCGTGCAAGTCATTCCAAAACCGGAGAGTTAATTCATCATCACCCGCCGGAATACCACGGCAATCCGCTTAACCCGGATCATGGCGTGCTCTGTTATCAGCACTTCGGGTGGGAAATGCTGGATCACTTTACGTCTTGTGGCTTTGGCGAGTCTTACGCGCTTTTGCTCCAATCCGCCGAGTTCGGCTATCTGGGCGGACACCAGCTTACTTTTGTGGCGAAAAAATAGGGGTCCTTCATTTCGCCAAGGCGGAGTAGGACAGCAGATATTCGCGGCGCGCCGCAGCGAACGTTTTCAAGCTGCGCGAAGTGCCGGTGGTCCCCTGAACGAAGGCCTCATAGGTCTCGAGCCTCTTCGTATCCGTCTTGACGTCGGCCTCGATGAGCGTTTTGTATCTGTCCACGAGCGGCCCCAGAGTCTTCCAATCGAGCCAATTTGTCGCGATCTCCCGCACGTAGCCCATGTACTTCTCGCGCAGTTCGGGAACGGCGAGAAGTTTCGCGCGGAGTGGCGCATTCATAGCGCCAAGTGGGTCAAGGTTCGTCCCGCCCATGGCCCCCGGTCCACCAGGCCCGCGGACAATAAAGCCGCCAGGACCATCCGGACCTCCCGGACCAATTGGACCTCTCGGACCTGCCGGACCGCCGCGCGGTCCAAAACCGGGGCCTTCGCCGAACGTTTCGTTCGCATCGTGTGGAATGATGTGGAATTTCCCCGCGGTGTCTCGGTACAGGCTGTAGTCGCTGGCACGAGACCAATAGCCGTCATTATTGACGAGGCCGTTGTCCAGCGCCAGAAACCGCAGCGTGCTGTCGATGTCCAGAACAGGAGACAGCGCTGTCGTGAGGCGATTGGTATCTGTCTGGTTGAGAAGTCTGGTGAGCCCAATCAACGCTGTCCACTGTGCCGCGTCGTCCTTGCTCTTGATTTCGTAGACTTGCTTATAGATCGCGGGGTCGTCACCGAGAAACGTCAGACCAGCCTGAGGGTTTGGTCCGGGCGCTTTCCATCGCGCACCGTCGGTGCTGTTGAAGTTTTCCTTCAGAAACTCCTTATTGAACTGCTGCACGTTCTGATAGATCCCCCAATTTTCTCCGTTGATGACCACACGCACGAAGTTCGCCTTGGGCGCGGGAACATACTGGCGCGCGATGTGAAGGAAAAGCACAGCGCGCATCATCGTCGGATCTTCGTGAGAGTTGAGGAGGTTCAGCGTCCTGTAGCCGGCCACAGACTGGCTTTCGTGGGCCATGTCGATCGAGAGGTTCAGCGAATGTTTGCGGCCTTCCGGAACCATCATGGAGGACATGCCTCGGAAGCGAATGCCGACGTCACGGTACGTCTTCGCATCGATCATCACATTTGCGGCGACATCGACGTCGGTACCCTGGAAGTCTTCGAGTTCGCTTTCCCAGTCTTTCTCCTCAAACGTGATGAATACCGTGCGTAAGACGCTCTCATCGTAGAACGGCGCGCTCGGATAGGTTTTCACGTCAGCGGGTGTGATCGCCTTTCCCGGGCCCGCGGGCCCCGTCTCTCCGCCGCGCCCGAATCCGCGTGGCCCGCCGCGACCACCGAATCCCCCTCGGCCGACCGTCCGGGCATAGTCTCTGGCCGGCTTGCGCTCGGCGGCATTGAGCCACCCGTCATTGTTCTTGTCGAACTGTTTGAGGATCTTGATGTCCTGTGCGTTTGGGCCTCCGCGACCACCGGGAGGGCCGAATGGCGGGAATCCCTGCCGTTGCGCGGCGCTGTAGCTAATCGCCAGAATCGAGATCAGAACGACGGCGATCGCATATCCGATGAGTCCCTGCTTCTTCATAACACCCTCCTCAAACTTCAAAGAGTTCGCGGCGTTCAATCTCGACACTCTGTACGCCGTCCAAATGATTCAGGGTACGCACGACGTCGGCAACTGAAGAGCCTGGGCGCAGCCGAACAATGTACTCCCCTTCGTAGGCCGCTCCCTGACGCGCCGTGCGGAACGATTGCAGACGGCGGCTTTCAATGTGATTTCCTGCGGCGGATGAGAGCGTGTCCAAATCCATGCCGAGTCCCACGATCACCTTCAGCGAAAACTCCGGTGTAACCTCCGCTGGTTCAGCAGACGATTTGGCTCGTCGCAGCATAGTAAAGGCCGCGGCGGCAATGATGAGTATTCCGATTACCGCAACCACGAAGTTGTTCGTTCCGACAGCCATGCCGACGACGACGGCGAAGATCACGTACGCAGTGTCCTGCGTGTCACGCACGACAGTTCGGAAACGAACGATCGACAGAGCGCCTACCAGGCTGAAAGCCCGGGCCACACTGTCGCCGATGACTTGCGTCACCATGGCGATGAGAACTGACAGCAGAACCAGCGTCCCTGGAAATGATGGCGCGATCGCAAAATCCGGTCGCGTTCCGCGATAGATCCGCGACACGATGATTCCGCCGAACAGGCCGGCCGCCAGGCGAATCGTGATTTCCAGCGGTGACACCGAACCGCCCGAAACAAAGTCTTTCATGAATTCAGGCATTGACCACGATCTCCTCATCGGAATCGCCGACCAATCCCAGGGCTGCCACGCTCATTCGGTACTTGGAGATCGCGCGCGGCTCCAGATTGAACTTCTCGATGAGGCGCTTGAAAAGCGGGGGCACGTGAACGCGGTACTTCAACTCGAGCACTTCCCGACCCGGCAGGACCTCGATGCCCGGGTCCGAGGCAAAAGCGACGCTGTTGATGGGAGTCGCAACGATTTGCCGGTCGATGGTCAACCGCAGAGGCCCCGTGGACGACATGCCCAGTCGCGCCGTGCGGCGATACTCGATCTGGCAGACGGGCCTGAGTTGCCGGTGCGACAACCGGCGCGCGAACCAGCGTCCCGGCCAGTCCCCGTCGGCATCCAGTACACGTGGGACTTCATCCACAAAAATCTCTGTGCGGCGCTTTGTGACCAGACCGCCGCGCTTCAACTTCCGCTCGACAAAAAGAACAGGTCCGTTGTTGTATCGCCGGATGCGGAATTTCGCGCGGCCGTTTGAGTTACGGCGGAAGAACACGTCGAGATCTTCGGTGTCGAAGTAGAGACTTGTCGTGCGATAGCCGTCTCCCTCCGCGTCAGCGGCGTGGGGATCGGGAACAAGTTCGGTCCTGACCCAGTCACGAACACTGGCCGCCATATCGGTGTCGAGTTCGAACTTGAGTTCCGTTGCGAAGTTTCCAACAGCAGATTGCATAGGCTCGTTACAGAATAATGGCAGTGATGCGACGAAATTGTAAAAAGACTTTAACCGGCAAAGACGTGAAACAATAGAGACCAAGGGTGCGGCGAAAGGGTCGCCGCAGGTTCACGAGTGGTCGGGCCGCCACCGCGAGGTGTGCGTTTGCCGGTAGTAAATTCCGAACAATCCAGCCCCCCGGGCGCTTGGCCGTCCGTGCGCCGTAGTGTCAAGCGTGTCCTCGCTCCAGTCGAACGGTTCCTGGCCATTGAAGCCGCCAGCGGAATCCTGTTGATGCTCACCGCGGCCGTCGCCCTGGTCTGGGCGAATTCACCCTGGCAAACGTCGTACGCTGATTTGTGGCACATTCCCCTTGGGTTTACCTTTGGAGGGTACGGGTTTGAGCGAGACCTTCATTTCTGGATCAACGATGGGTTGATGACGATTTTCTTCTTCGTTGTCGGCCTTGAGATTCGCCGCGAAGTCCACGCCGGAGAGCTCAGCGAACTGCGGCGGGCCGCCCTTCCAGTGGCCGCTGCGTTGGGAGGCATGCTGGTCCCCGCCTCAATTTTTTTCTTTTTCAACGCTGGCAGGGCATCTGCCAGTGGCTGGGCAGTGCCAATGGCTACAGATATTGCCTTCGCCGTGGGTGCACTGGCGTTACTGGGAAAACGCGTCGCACCTGCATTGCGGATTTTGCTCCTGGCGTTGGCGGTCATCGATGATGTTGGGGCGATACTTGTGATCGCTCTTTTCTACTCCTCGACCCTTAACGGGCTTGGGTTCGTGGTATTCGGCCTGGGTATAGTGGGCATCTTCTTGCTGCAGGTGCTTGGCATTCGTTTAGCCCTGGTATACGTTGCCCCGGCAATCGTGATTTGGACCGGCGCTTACATAGCCGGGATCCATCCGACTCTCGCAGGAGTCGTCGTTGGTCTAATGACGCCGGCCACTGCCTGGTACGACACGGCTGGTCTTCTGCACAAGATCGAAACAGGTATCCGTTCCCTCCGTGACCACGACGTCTCCGGCGATCGCGGATTAATCCCGCATCTCGACGCGTTGAAAACTGCAAATCGCGAGGCTGTATCTCCGGTTGAGCGACTTCAGCACCAACTCCATGGCTGGGTCGCGTTCGGAATCATGCCTCTATTCGCCTTCGCTAACGCGGGCGTACCACTCGGTCAGATTTCATTTGATGGCGACGCTTTGTGGGTCTTTTGCGGCGTTGGAATCGGTTTGATGTTTGGAAAGCCGATCGGTATTCTGGCGGTTTCCTGGATCGCGGTTCGGTTGCGCCTGGCAGCATTACCGACCGGGGTAGGTTGGTCCCATATCGCAGTCGTCGGCATGGTGGGTGGAATCGGGTTCACGATGGCTCTCTTCATTGCACAGCTCGCATTTCCCGCCGGCCCGCTTTTGGAAACGGCAAAACTGGCAATCCTGTGCGGTTCCGCGCTGGCAGGAGTTTTAGCGCTGCTCGTCGGCAAACAAGTCCTGCAGGTCTTACAGAGTCCCGGCGCTGCACTCAACGAGGCCGACGCGGAGTCGTCCACCATACATTAACGAAAGAAGAAATCGTGGAAGCGCACGGGAGGTTGAATGATCGCTCAGTTAAAGCACTGGCTGCTGGCCTTCTCATCGGCGCCGCGCAGCTCGATCCATTCCCTGTCGATCACCAACGGGCGGAGATGTACTTCCGCGAAGCGAAGGAGTTGTGCGACCGTGACAACGCGCGTCTATGGGGCGTCTCGCTGTGCGGACCTATGGTCTTCGCCGATGTGAGGACCAGAACTTCGGCACGCTGAGGAGGATCTGTTGTTTGCCGTCGGGCCGAGGAGGGGAGCCGCAAAGTGCATTAGTCTTGCAAATCAACGTCCCTCGAGCGTCCCCTTTGCCGCTTCTTCTCTGGCTCTCTCCTGCACGCGGGCGCCGTTCAGGATATTCGTCATCGCGTAATTCCCCTCGTGGCATGCATATTCGAATATTTGAGCTTGAGGGTCCCTGGTGAAAGGAAACGTCACCTTCCATGGTTTCGTGTAGATGACGGGGTCGTCGATGGTGAGTTCGTACTGGATCGTGTTCGCGTCCGTTCTCGTAAAGCGCTCGATGACGCGCAGGGATTCGCTCTGCGCAATGCCTTTAATCCGCCCGGACGCCACATTCGTCGCGATCCATCCTTTGCCGTTGAAGTTCGTCGTTTCGACGACCAGCGTGCTGCCTTCCCAGTACCCGATGGAATCTCCGCTCCACTGACGGATATTGGGATGCGGCCGGCGGTTGGTCTGGATCACGCGGGTTTCGTGAATCATCTC
>DASTBJ010000809.1:0-2959 GCA_035712125.1 Terriglobia bacterium | reverse complement strand
TCTCCGAATGGTGAGTGAGTATGTGAGGCGAGTGGAGCATAGCCGCCGAAAAACAGCCAGTCTCCGCTGGCGAGCATTCCGGCATCCCGCGTCATGCGTGCCACGCCCAGGAAAAGATTCTCGTCGATAAAGACCGCACGATCCGAGAACCATGCGATATTCGCGACAACAGTGCACGCGAGCAATAAGTAGGTCGCCGGATGAGTGGATTGCAGATCAGAATTGATTTTCACGGGAGTCGCGATTCTAACTTGGCCAACCGATATATGATCAACCGTTATGAAGTGGTCCGCAAACCTGCCGGAACGCTGGGATGGGACACGCGCCGTCATCCTGGCGCATGGCGCCGGTCAGGGAATGAACTCGCCGTTCATGAAATTTTTTCACGAAACGTTGCCACGACGCGGAATCCTGTCCGTCCAATTTAATTTCGAATATATGGAGACCGGACGCAAAATTCCCGACCCACAACCAAAATTGCAGGCGCTGTACCGGCAAATCGTCGAGGAGGTTTCGGACACCCACCATCCGGAAAAGCTCATTATCGGCGGCAAGTCGATGGGCGGAAGGGTCGCCTCCTATATTGCGGGGGATTCGAAGCAGGTCAATGGACTGGTATTCCTGGGCTATCCTTTGCACCCGCCAGGCAAACAGGATCAACTGCGAGACGCGCACCTCTATGACATCCAGCTTCCGATGCTGTTTCTCAGCGGTACGCGGGATACTTTCGCCACGAGGCCGCTGCTGGAACAGGTCGTGGACCGCCTGGGGAAACGGGCGACACTCGCCTGGACCGAAGGCGGGGATCATTCTCTAAAGGTGGGAAAGAAAGGAACCTCTACGCTTGCGGACGCGGCAGGAACCATCGAATCCTGGCTCCGCGAGAAGGTGAGTTGAGTTGGCCATCTTGGTTTTTCAGGCGCGTCGTCGTACTCTTTCGATCATGACTCGCCGGCACTGGTTACAGTTTTCTCTGTTGGTCCTGCTTTCGGCGGGCCTTTCACTGTCCCAGGCGCCTGTAACCCTTGTTCTGATGCATACAAACGACATGCACGGCCAGATCCTGCCGCGGAACGGTTCGGGTGGTCTTGCCCAACTGGGCACAGCGGTGCGCCGCGAACAACCGGACCTGCTTCTCGATGGCGGTGACATCTTTACGGGAACAATGGCGAGTGATGAATTCTTCGGCAAACCCATGATTGAAGTCATGAACCGTCTGGGATATGCCGCGGGTGCCCTGGGCAATCACGAGTTTGACTACGGTCTGGTGGAACTGCGAAATCGCCTGAAGGAGGCGAAGTTCCCTTTACTCTCCTCTAACGTGACAGGAGTCGACGGGGTTCAACCGTTTACAGTCCTTACCGTCAAAGGTATCCGCGTCGGCGTTATCGGTGTCACGGTCGAAAACCTCGCCCAGGTGACTCACCCGAAAAACATGAAGACCATCGTGGTGAAGGATCCCGTCGATGCCGTTCGCGAAACCCTGCCGAAAGTCCGCGCACTTTCCGATTTTCAGATTGCAGTTGCGCACATCACACCGGAGGAGCAACTGCGTGTTGCGCAGGCTGTCCCTGAAATTCGACTGATAGTGGGCGGCCATCCGCACGCATTGCGAGCAACCCAGGTGGGACAAACGCTCATCGTCGAGGCGGGAAGCAGTATTCAATACGTGGGCAAGGTGACCATCCGGTTGTCCGGCAAGGTCCCCGAATCGATGACTTGGGAAATGATTTCGCTCCGAGGGCTTCCGGCCGACCCCGAGGTGCAGTCGATAATTGCACCCTACGAAGAAACGGTCGCTGCCCGAGCGGCGGAGCGACTCGGCGAGTCGCGAGCCGACTTGAGAAAATCCGACACTGAAGAGTCCGCACTCAACAACATGGTCGCGGACGCCTCTCGGGAAGCTGCGGGAACACAGATCGGACTCCAGAATGTCGGCGGAATTCGCGCAATCCTTCCAGTCGGGCCAATCACCAGAGGAACGATTTTCGACATTATCCCGTTTCAAAATACTGTCGTGACGATGAACCTGACCGGCCTGGAGTTGAAACGTCTCCTCAACCGCCGTGTGCTGGCAGTCAGCGGGATTCGGGTGTCGTGGGATACGACGCGTCCCAGGGGCAGCCAGCTGGTCTCGGCGACCCTCTCATCAGGCCAGCCCATTCAGGACACCGCGCGGTACAGCGTCGCAGTAAACGACTTCATGGCAGCGGGAGGAGACGGCTTGCTCGAACTAACCCAGGGTGCTTCCACGCAAGACACAGGCATCCTCCTTCGCGATGCCATTGCGTCGTACCTCAAGAAACATCCTGTGGTCTCCCCCGCTACCGACGGCCGCGTAACTATTCGGAGCCGCTGAGGCTTTCTTCAACAGCCACAGCTCTCTCGAATTTTTTGGCAAGGCTGGCGGTCAGCCTTTCCAGGTCTTCCACGCCTTTAGCTTCAGTCACGCCAATTCCCGCTTTCTCGGCCAGGAGCAAGGTCAGAAACTGGCTGAAGACGTTCGACGACCCAAGGTCGATCTTTTCATGACCATTCCCTCCCATCACCAGCAGTCGTTCCGGCACGATTGGCTGAGCGCTGCCGGCAAAACGATCAGCGACGAGGTTTAGCGCGAACAGTCGGGGATCCCCATACGCACGAATTTTTTGCAGCGACACTGCCGCTTCAGCCAGGCCCACCTGCGCGACCTTCGAAGCGTCGCCTCTGCCCAGCAGTTCGCGCGCCCGAGACTCACCCTCAGCACGTGCAATATCGCGCCGGGAGAGGCGTTGAGCCTCGGCGAGCTGCGCCTCGCCGCGGTTCCCCGCCACTTCGATTTCGATCTTCGATTGTGTCAGCTCCGCCTGTTTTTCAGCAGCTGCCTTTGCGTTGTTCAGATCTTTGAGGTGCTGCGCAGCTTCCTCCTGCTTCTTGAAAGTCGAAATTTGCTCTTCGGCCAGCCGGCGCATACGCAACT
>DASTBJ010000808.1:0-9618 GCA_035712125.1 Terriglobia bacterium | reverse complement strand
CCACGCGCAAAGGGTTTGTTTACCATGACCGCTAATGTAAAGTTCCGCTATGGGCAGCAAGCCAGCGCAATAAAGCCCGGATGCTTCCCGTAGCCACTGCAATGCTGGTATCGGCGGCGCCATAATAGAGATGGATCGTGTCGCCATCATCACCAACAGTCAGGCCGCAGGGAAACACCGCATTTGCCACGTCGCCCTGCCGCTCGTAAGAGGTTTCCGGACCAAGAACCCACGACTCTCCGCGCGCCAGGCAAATGTCCGGTCTTTCGAGTTCGAAGAGCGCGAGGCCAATCCGGTAAAGGCTTCCCGAAGCGGTGTGACGGACTCCGTGGTAGATCATGAGCCACCCCTCCGGCGTTTCGATGGGAGGCGGGGACAGCCCCACCTTGTTGGCATCCCACCATCCCCCACGTCGAGCGGGCAGCATGATTCTGTGGGTTCCCCAGTTGCGGAGGTCCGGCGATAACGAAAGCCAGATGTGCGAACCCGAGTCTTGCCACGGACGATGGATCAGCGCGAAATTACCATTCACGCGGCGGGGCAAGAGCGCAGCATCCTTGTCATCGGGCTGCATGACAAGGCCGTAACGCTCAAACGATCGAAAATCTTCGGTAAGAGCGAGCGCAACTCCAGGGCCGCCGCGGCTGAATGCCGTGTAGGCGACTGCATATTTTCGCAGTTCATCGACGTAAGTGAGGCGGGCGTCTTCAATCCCCCAGAGTTCTTCGGGATACTCGCTGGGATTTGGCTGAAGTGTCGGCGATGGATCAATCACCCATCCGTCGACGCCATTTGCCGACCGGGCCGCGCACAGGTGCGAGTGTCCTCGCCTGTCTTCGACCCGGCAGAGAAGCAACGTCGTCCCATCTGCAAGTTTTGCGGCACCGGGGTTAAAGACGGTGTGCGCGGGATAGGGCCAATCCGAGGCTGTCAGGATCGGGTTCTTCTCGTACCGATGAAACAGAACTTCGAAGCGGTTCCCCGTCATGACACGAGATGGGCTTGAACATTCCCACCCTCCAGCCCCTGAGGCCGCCACTGCACTCTGTCATCTACACTCGCCACGTGATACGCAGCGCGCATTTCAAGAAGGGAGTTCAGAAAGCACAGACTCGATTCCGCGCCCTGGTTCTCGTTCACGCGATCCTCGTGCAAGCCATCTCGACAACCACCGGTCCTTGGGTCATAGAGCGGCTGTTTCAATTGATTTTCACCGATGAACCAATTGAAAGCCCACCGGGCGCGCTCCGCCCACGATGGGTCACCCGTGTTGTGCTCCGCTTCAAGGCAGGCGGAAATCATTCCGCAAGCCTCGATAGGCTGTTGATCGAAGGCAGCACGTGGACCGCCGCGCACATAGAACCCGTTTGCTCCGATGGGCGCAAAATAGCCTTCCGCGGAAGTTTGCTCCAAAACCAAAAAGGCCAACGACCGGAGAGCCGCAGCCATCATTTCTTCCCGCTTCAGCCAGGCGCCGGAGACAAGCAGCGCTTGTGGCAGGCGTGCATTGCAGTAGGTGAGCCGATCCTCGAACCATGGAAAGTCCGGCGTGCTTGCACGGCGGTAGAGTTCGAGAAGACGTTCCGACAGCAGCTTAAGAATGCTCTCGATATGCTCGTCATGGTGGAAAGCTCGCAGATATTCGTCGAGTCCAAGCAGCGTGTAGGCCCATGCTCTCGGGCTGGAAAAAGCCGGAACAGCACGCAATGCGGATCGGAATAAGTGGTCTGAAAGACCTTTGGGTCCCGGGTCCTTTGAACGTCCCAGAATCGTTCCAAGCGCCCAAACTGAACGGCCCTGGCTGTCTTCTGAGCCACAGTCCTCCATCCAGTTTCTTGAATATGACATGAAGTTCCGAAAGCGGCCGCTGGGTTGATCGAACGCGTAGTTCATGAATCCAAGGTACCGCGATTTGAGGGCCCGGACGATCTTCGGATCTTCCGTGCCTGCTTCCTCCACGAGTGCCATGACGAGGAGTGCACGTGCGTTATCATCGAGGCAATATCCATCTACATAACGGGGCACATTGAAAGTTGCGTGCTGCAGAATTCCAGTGTCGTCGGTCATTACGCGCAGGTGGTCGAGCCTCACTTCCGGCAGATCCGCCGGGCGCCGAGCCAGTGTCTGCGCCTGAAATGCGGAGCGTCGCCGCAAGCCGTGCTCAACGCGCGCACGGTTAAAGCTGTCGAGATAGCTGGCGGCAACAATGGGCCAGGCCATGTTGCGGCCGTGTTTCTCCGCGCGCGCGCCGAGTTCCCGTCTCTTCTCGTCATCGGATAGCAAGCCGGAAACCTCGCGCCCGATGGATTTAGCATCCCGCCACGGAACAAGAAGTCCGCGCCCGTCCGCGAGCAGTTCACTCGCGTACCAATAGGGTGTCGATATCACCGCCTTCCCGGCGCCCACCGCATACGCCAGGGTTCCCGAAGTGATTTGCTCAATCTTCAGATACGGCGTGATGTAGATATCCGCCGCCGACAGGAATCGGGTTAATTCAGCCTGGCTTACAAAACGGTCGTGAAAGATGATGTTCCCGTCGACACCGAGGCGTTGCGCTCGATTCATCAGCATGAGGCGATAGATCTCGCCCTCCTGAGCCTTCACGTGCGGGTGCGTGACGCCAACCACCATGTATACGCTGTTGGGATGGTGCGCCAGAATGCCGGGTAACGCGTCAATAACGTGCTCGATTCCCTTATCTGGAGACAACAAGCCAAAAGTGAGAATGACCGCCTTGCCCTCTACACCCAGAAGATCTTTGCTCTGAATTGGGGAAGGAAAACTCGGCACGCCATGGGGAATGTTGTCGATCTTCCGCTTCGGCACGCCATGCACGCTTTGCAGAAGGGCAGCGCCGCGGTCACTCATCACGATAAGCCGTTCCGAAAGCTCAGTCACTTCATCCATTACGGTCTTTTGCGTCGGACTGGGTCTCTCCAAAATCGTATGCAACGTCGTCACGATAGGCATACGCAGCTCTCGAAGCAGAGCGAGAAGGTAGTTACCGGCCTTTCCACCGAAGATCCCGTATTCGTGCTGCACGCAGACTATTTCCACTTCGTTGACGTTGAGGAAATCGGCCGCACGTATGTATGCCGGCAATTCCGCGTCTGGAATCTCAAAACGAACGGCAGGAGGATAGGCGTAGTGTTGTCCCCCATCGGTCATCGCCACGACAAAGCAGTCAAGACCGGGGACCTGTGCGGAGATCGCTTCGCTAAGGTCATTCGTAAATGTGGCGATTCCACATCGCCGCGGAACATGATTGCCAAGCACGGCGATTCTGCCGATGTTGGTCCCGAATTTTGATTGATTGATGCTTCCTCCGAAATGCCTTTGCAGATCGACCGGCGGATAGTCTGAGGGATCAAATTTTGAGCTGCTGTGCATAATTGCACAGCACAACGCCTTCCATGATCGAGCGGATACTTGTTAACGCAAAACCGCGGAGGGCCGGTGAACTAATTCCCGTGTTCGGTCTCAAGCTTTACCTTGATCGCTTCCATGCTTTTCCTTGCACCTTCGCGTAGCCTGCCGCCTATCAACGAGCGCTTCCAGCCCCCAAAGAGGCCGCGAAGAGCGTCCGTGCGCGACCGGTTCACGTAGATCAGATAGGAACGAGGCGGCTCCGGGGCCTGGCTTTGAACGAAGGCAGTCAGCCCGAGCGATGAGTCGAAATAGTGACTGCCGTATATTCCTTTCGAGCCCACGATGACGTCCGACCCACTGCCGAGAGACTTCTTGTAAATCGTGACATGGGTCACGGTGGTTACGGGTTTCAACCCAAAATCCTCCTTCGACCAGTAGAGAAAGTCCTCCAGGATCGCTGCGTTCTCCGGACGCCCCTTAGGAAACTCCTCGAGATACTTCTGAAACTCGGGAGCATACCCATACATAAAGGACGCAGGCTTGAGAAGCGGTCTCAGTTCCTCGGCAAGTGTGAGGGAATAGGACTTGTCGTCGTATTTCCCAAGGGATGCGATGCCCCACTTCAAATAGCTGTGAGCATGATCGAGCAGCATCTCGCGTACAAGTTCAGTCACCTTGTCGCGATGATTGGTCGCGGACCAGTCGACTTCCCGTCGAAATCGGTCAATAAACTTCGCGGACATCTTGAAGTCGCAATCTTTCATCCTGCAGGCTTTGATGCCATCGATATCCACCTGGTCCAGGGTCAGTCCAGACAAGTCCTCCAGACGAGGAGGACTGCTGAACTTTCCGATCTGCAACACGTGCTCGCTCTTCTTGAAGTTGACGATATCGCGAATTCTCTCGACGAAAAACTCTCCGGTGACATCAAGTCGAGCGATCGCGAACGCCGCGACCTCCCTGGCCTGAGGGGTTTCGGGCAGCCTGACGATGATCTTGCCGTCCTCGAGGGTGAGGAGTTCAGCGCGCGAAAACTTCAGTTGCTTACGAAGGAACGAGTAAGGCTCGGGTTGATAAGTTTGCGCTAGTTCGTATACCGGCGCTGCAAGCACGCAGGACGTCAATATCATCATGGCAGACTTCGTAAAGCGCATGAGCGCCCCTTTCGCCGCTAGTACATGGAATTTCCAGCGCCTTCCGGCATCGCCTCAAGAGGTCGAATCAACGCAACGCCCCTTCCGGGAACGATACCCCTCGCGATCGTGCAAGGGTCTGATTGACACCAATGTCTCGAACGCTTCACCAGCTCTTTGAATCCGCGTCACTGTCTGCGATGACTTGGGCGATGATAACGATCAATATAACAGACCTGGCAGGTACTGCACTGTGCAATAAACCACAGACAGGCGGTGGCGTGGTCGCTGTCCACAAAATGGGTCTGCTAGCCTCGACTCAGATGAGCATAGGCAGGAAGGGTCGTCAGCCGGGTATCTTCTATCGGACTGCCAACCGTAAAGTGATACAAACTCTGAAACTGATTGCCCCGTAGGCCGAGGAGGTTATGGAACGCATCGTCGAAATAGCACCCAATTCCGGTGCCGCCAAATCCGGAGGCTTCAGCCTCCAGATACAGTACATGGCCGAGTACACCAGCCTCCCAGAAAAGTCTTCTGTACCACCACGCACCCTTCGAACGAATGCCCTCTTCGAACTCTGCAATCATCCCGAGGCTGAATGCGCCCGCTCCAGCAATTTTCTGGTGACAACTTACACCCTGGGCTTGTGCTCGGAAATCTCCGCCAACAAGTTTGAAAAGCGGCAGGTCCTTCGGACATCCGGCAGGTCGTTCAAAAAGAAATCCCGCACTTAACAGAGACCTCAGCTTCTGATTAGGCAGCGGCGTTCGTTCGAGCAGGTACAAACCCGGCGTGAGTCCATTCACACGATGCACAAAAATCCCGCAATGCAGATGAGGTCGCCACGGGAGGGCGTCCCAGGGCGCGACGGCCGGCCGCGGCAACAACCGGTCCAGAACCTGATAGAACGTTTGAGCCGGTATCGAGACTGAATCATCGAGCGCCACAGCGCTGCGACGCTGCTGAATGATCGTTACTGCGCTGAGCTGGTTTTCTGCTAATCCGGTGGCAGGTTCCCCAATAGACCACCCGTTGGCAGTAGGAATGTTCGCCGGGGTCGGAACGTCGTCACGCCACGTGGCCTGGGCGACATCATCGATTACGGGCCAGGACGTGTGTTGCGGACTCAGTACGTTGGCGTGGCCCGACCACGATCCCCCATTGACCGTACGGCGCAACAATTCAATGTCCACAGACAAACCTCTTTCGGGTCCGATGATCAGGAGGGCTCCCGGATGTTCCCGGTCCTGTTCGGGGACGCACGAAAAGGCTTCACCGCGAGCCAGGCCCAGGAGATCCGTGATCGCCGCGTCGGACACGTCGAGAAGTTTTGCGGTCCAGCCCAGAGTTCCCGCCGCATAGCGCACCGAGGCAATCGCGTGCCCCATGTCGTGCTGGCAATAACGGAATGCTCGCTCACCATACTTCCATGCCTCACGCCAGTGAATTGAAGAAAGCCCTACGAGAAAGAACTGCCCCTCGGCGCACAAGAGACGCTGCGCGTCAGAGTCGTCCAGAACGCAGCGTCGCTCCAGGAAGTGGTCTCGGGATAGATAGTGATAAACGCCGGCATCCAGTTCGGGGCAGTCGAGAAGGATAGCGTACCCCTCTGTGGGATGGAGATTTCCGCTGGACGGGTTGCACCGCAAAGCCCAGCGCGTGTCCTGATACTGCTTCCAGGCCGAAAGCCCAAGGGCCAGCTCGAAAAGCGCCCCAACATTGTCCAGGTCAAGAGGCAAGACGGGCACGGTTCCCCGCTGGTAAAGATCCGCGTAACGAACTGCCGCATGTCGCGCCGCGGAAAGAGGTAATGCTGTTTTTTGCGCGCCGTCAAAACATCGGAACGGATCCGGCTGCGATGCCCAATCCAGATATCCCAATGACGCGGCAAATCGGTGCAGGTGATGCTTTGTGCGGGAATGGTAATCCAACACGGCATCCACAGAGTTTTCCCAAGCTGGCATTTATCGGTCTCTTCGGGGCGCAGAAGTATCTCTAACCCAGGTACCTGTAAATCATGAGCCCGGCCAAGACTACAACAACGACAACCTTCAGTAATCGTAGTCTTCGCGCGGCGCCCCGCCTATCCAATTCGCGATTCTTCACTACCCATGCTTGCCACAGCCGTTCATTGATTTGAGGGGTTGGTTCTACGATTGCTCGCTTAGTCATGCCGCAATCGTCTCCCGGATCAAGCATCGAATCTGTCTCCTATTGCACTGTGCGGAAACGAAAGAGAAGTGGACTGCAAGTCTGATCGTGAGCTCGGCAGTCTTGTTCGCCAAGACAGGATTGTCAGTAGCCTCAATCGTGCAAGACGACGTCGGTCAGCAATTCCATTCTCACAGTAATTTCCCCGTTGTAGTCGATCAATCCCAGTTTCCGGAACTTATTCATAAAGTGAGTGATGCGAGACCTTGTGGTGCCCACCATTTCGGCCAGGGTCTCGTGACTCATCCGAGGCATTTTCGTGCTCGGTACGGCATCGTCTACGCCAAAACGTGCTAGTTTCAGAAGGACCCGTGCCAGCCTTTTCTCGCTGTGATTAAAGAGTTGATCGCACAGATCCGCCTCCAGGTCTATGTTGCGGGACAACAATGCGGCTGTGAACTTCTCCGAAAGCTTTGTCTGGGTGTGAAGTGCCCGTAGCATTGCATCTTTCTCGATTCGGATCAGTGTTGAGAATTGTGTGGCTGTGGCAGTGCCCAGACGCAGAGTCTGGCCGACCAGACAGCCCTCACCCAGAAACGCGCGAGGCCCCAGCTTCGCCAGGACGGCCTCTTTTCCCAAAGTTGATACGACGGTAATTTTGATCTTGCCGGTCTGAATAAAGTAGATGTCCTCGGCCGCTTCACCTTGAGAGAAGACTTTCGCGCTTTTTTCGAGGTGCAAGAGCGTCTTACCGGTGTTGATGTTCTCAAGCAAGTCAGTCACGTAAGGATCGATAGCTGGTTTAAGCTGGCCGGGCTTTTTGGATTTCATTGTTTTCGTCGTGAGTTCTTTCATTTTGGTGGTCGTGAAAACGTACCGGCATTGTGCAGCGCAGGCTGTGCAATTATGTACGTCCGGCAAAGTGCATTTCGGCGAATTCAGCTCGTGGCTCGCCATTTACCAATTCCCAATGTGTGCGAAAAGCCAGTTGTTTTAGGAGGGTCGGATTGACACTAATGTCTTCCGAAGTTGGCATTTAAATGGCAGGTGGTCGAGCTCGAAGCATTGGCCCACGCTGTAATCGTCTCCCGAGGCAATCTGTCTCATTTTGTACTGTCCGGAGGTCAGTTATGAGCAACAGTGAACAAGCTCAACGACAGCGGCTTCAACACGGTCACCCGGTCCGGCACAACGAATGGAGATTTCTTGAACTCAACCTTACCCAGGCATCCATGGTACGCACTGCAGGTTCGTCCGCGTTTTGAAAAGGTGGTCGCCACGATCTTGAAAGACAAAGGCTACGAGGAATACCTGCCTCGTTATAAGTCGCGACGGCGATGGTCCGACAGGTCAAAAACGATCGAGCTTCCGCTATTCCCTGGATACAATTTCTGCAGAGTCGACGTCCTTGACAAGCTCCCTGTTCTTGTTGTCCCCGGCGTGATGTCAATCGTCGGCACCGCTAAGCTTCCAACCCCCATAACCGACGAAGAAATCGACTCCATTAAGAAAGTCGTCGGTAGCGGTATGCCATGCACTCCCTGGCCCTCAATGCAGGCCGGACAGAGCGTTTGCGTCGTGCGAGGCCCTTTGACAGGACTCGAGGGAACCGTAATTGAAGTAAGATCCAGCGTACGTCTGATTCTCTCGTTGCCCCTGCTACAACGTTCGATTTGCGTGGAAATCGACGGAGACTGCGTCCAAATCACGAAGCGTGGCCATCAATCATGCAAAACGACGTCGGTCAGCAACTCCGCTCGCACGTTCAGTTCGCCGTTGTAATCGATCAGTCCCATTTTTCTGAACTTGTTCATGAAGTGAGTGATCCGCGAACGAGTTGTTCCGACCATTTCCGCCAGCGTTTCATGACTGAGCAGAGGGATCTTTGCGTCCGGCATGAACTTAGGTTGGCGCAACCTGGCCAGTTTCAGGAGTACACGGGCCAGCCGCTTTTCGCTGTGGTTAAAGAGCTGATCACAGAGATCCTCTTCCAGGTCGATGTTACGAACGAGCAAAGAGGCGATGAACTTTTCACTGAGCTGATGTTGACTCGACAAGGCTCGAAGCATCGCTCGCTTCTCGACACGGAATAATACCGACGGTTCCAGCGCGACTGCGCTGCTGACTCGAAGGGGCTGGCCCACCAAACTCCCTTCACCAAAAAAGTTGCGCGGACCGAGAATCACGAGGACCGCTTCCTTCCCGGCGCTCGAAATCACAGAGATCTTCACCCTACCTGCCTCGATGAAGAAAATCGCGTCTGTGGCGTCACCCTGGGAAAAGATTCTTCCCCCTCGGGACACACGCAACACGCTTTTACCGGAAGTGATCGCCTGAAGCAGTGTGCGGACATAGGGATCGGTCGGCGCTGGACTACGAGACGCGGCCTTTTTCCGCTTGGGCAAACGTGACCTCCAAAGAGATTTCAGCTATGAACCAGCGTCGATTATCGGCCAAAAATGATTTGTGGACTAGCGGTTTGAGAGCGTTGACTTGCGAGCTGATGTTGGAGACCCGGCGACATTTGGAACGTCACGCTACTAAACACCAGCGTGTCCCCCGGGCTTGAGCTTCGGCACGATCAGATACGCTTGTTCAGCTATCTTTCACGCGCTATCGTCCCGTTCGGCATGCCCGGAAGCACGGGATTGCCCGCAGTATCCACCGACACCCGCGGGTGACACATTCAGCCGATTGTCGGTATCGCCCATGGCGCAACGTAGGCGTAGAACATCACGATCAAGCCAACTATCGATGCCAACACAATGCTGTGCCAGAAGACCGCTTTGAAGATAGCGGCTTCATTGCCGGACTGATTTGTTGCGGAACTCGACACGACGATCGACTGAGCATCGATCATCTTGCCCATTACGCCGCCGGTTGAATTTGCCGCGCCCATCAGGATGGGGCTCAAGCTCAGTTGCTCCGCCGTCACTTTTTGCAGATTGCCGAACAGCGCGTT
>DASTBJ010000807.1:0-3451 GCA_035712125.1 Terriglobia bacterium | reverse complement strand
GGTCAACGACACCAGCGAGGTTCTGCAGACACAACTTGCGCGGCTCGATTCGGTGACTCGCGAGGTTGTTGAACGCGTGAACGGCACTGCCCAGGTTCTCCAGGAGTCTGTAGTACGCCCTGTCCGGGAAGTTGCTGCAATAGCGAAGGGAGTTGGCCGTGGTATAGAGGCGCTCTTCCTTCGCCGCTCGAAGCCAACGGTGGACCAGGCTCATCAGGACGAAGAGCTGTTCATATGAGCAATGGAGATCCCACTCTTTCCGCTACCTAACCTCGTCCTTTTCCCGCAGGTCGCCGTTCCTCTACACATTTTCGAGGAACGGTACAAGTTGATGATCAATCGCTGCATCGATCAGGCCGATGTCTTCGGCCTCGTCCTGCTGAGTGAAGAGGCTGAGCAGGAGAACGAGGAAAATATCCTGCGTGTCGGAGTGACCGCGCGCGTCGTTCAGGTGGATCGCCTCGATGAAGGGCGCTTGAACATCCTGTGCGCCGGTGAATCCCGCTTCCGGATTCTCGAATTCACGGGCAGCGCGCCGTATTGGACTGCCGATGTGGAATTCTTCGACGATGAGCCGGAAACCGAAGAAGGCCTCGGCGAAGCCTACCAGCGAGTCAGCAAGCTCTATCGTAAGGCTACCGAACTGACCTCCCAGCTGAAGGAAATGGAAATCCCTGATGTCGACCTTCCCGATTCACCCGTGGCGTTGTCGTACATGGTGAGCTATGTCCTTGACCTTGGTGCCCCGCGTAAACAGGAGTTGCTGGAGACAACCTCGACACTTTACCGCCTGCGTTCGTTGATCGACGATCTCGAGACTGCAGTCACCCAGCTGCAGGGTCAGATCGCCCGCAAGGGGCTCGCCCACAAGGCCGTTCGGAATGGAGATCTTGGCAAGCCCGGCGGCCCTTAATCGCGTTCTTCAGCTCTGTGGTACTCCGCGTGCTCTACGAGGAATGTGTGCAACCTTCGATCGGTGTATCTCCCGACTATTCTCGTTCTGCTGAGCGCAGGTTGTGGCCGATCGCATAACCCTGCGTCCCAGCCGGCCAGCAGTACCAGCGGCATCATCGACGTTGAGAACGTGCCGGACTTTGTGTCGTCCGACGCGCAAAGCCAGGGACTATGGGATTCGACAAAGCAAGTGTATGCGCTGCGACAATTTCAACCAGTGGCGCCTAGTGCTGACGCTGCATTGCAGACACTCGAGAACGCAGCATCAGAAGGTTTGCATCCCGAGGATTTCGGTGTGACGGAATTGCGGATGAAGCGGGATGCTCTGCAAGCTTCTGCCGACTCGGAACAACGCAACGATTTCGATCGACGATTGACCTACGCGCTCGTGCGTTACGTTTCGCAGCTGTGCTTCGGACGTGTCAACCCGCGCGATGTGAATACGGAATGGCCGGCCGGCGAGAAGCAGTGTGATGTGTCGCGGATCGTCCACGACGCTCTTCAAATGAACACCGTCGAAAACCTTTCCGACCAGCTCTCGCCAAAGATTCCGGAGTATTCGGGGTTGAAGGCCCAGCTCAAGCGATATCGCGACATTGTGGACGGGGGTGTCTGGCAATCGCTGGAGCCCGGCGCAGTCAAAGCGGCGACAGCCGACGCCAGGTCGGTGCTGGCCGCGAACCTTGTTGCCACAGGGGATCTCCAGCAGCCAAATACCGGCGAAAGCCCTTCCGCGAAAGCCGTGATCGAGGCACTACGATCGTTTCAGGAGAGACACGGCATCGAGCCGGACGGTCGATTGGGCAAGCAGACGATCGCCGCGATGAATGTTCCGGTGCCGCAGCGGATCGAACAGATCGAAATCAATATGGATCGTATGCGCTGGATCGGGGATAGCCTGGAGCCGCGCCATCTGCGCGTGAATATCCCTGGTTTCCAACTCTCCGTGCACGACGCCGGTCGGGTGCCGCTTCAAATGCGCGCGATCGTTGGCTCGAAGGAAGATCCAACGCCGGTGCTGAAGAGTGCGATCGCGTATCTGGTGTTCAGTCCGTACTGGAACATTCCCCTGAGCATCGCAACAGAAGAGCTCCTGCCGAAAATCAGGAAAAACCCGCAGTATCTTCGACGCGAGAACATTGAAGTGGTGCGGGGATCGGGCGAGAAGGCCCAGGTCATTGATCCAGGAAAGATCGACTGGGAAAAGTCGTCCGATAATCCGGACTATTACCTTCGACAGAAACCTGGGGCAAAGAATGCTCTGGGTCTGGTGAAGTTCATTTTCCCGAACCCTTACAACGTCTATCTTCACGACACGCCGTCCGACAACTTGTTTGGCCGGCTGACGCGCACGCTTAGCCATGGCTGCGTCCGTGTGGAGAAGCCTGCGGATCTTGCCGCTTATCTTTTGCAGGACCAGCCGGAGTGGACACCCGAGCGCATCGAAGAAGCGATGCACGCAGAGAAAGAGACGAAGGTGTCGTTGAAGACCCAGTTACCGGTTCACCTGCTGTACTGGACCGCGTGGACCGATGCCGAAGGGCACATTCATTTTCGGGACGATGTCTACGGCTATGACGAAAAACAACGGCAGCTGACGGGTGCTGGCAGAGGCGCGTTACCAGCTGCGCACGCGCCCGATATCGACGTGAACGAAATTGGAACTGGGATAGTACCCAACTCCACCGGCCTTCATGGAAAGAGCGGTCTTCCTCAACAGTGATAGCGCCCGGCCGGGAATTCGAATATCCACGGCCTTGCCGTCCAGGTGCAGGCTGCGTGTCGCAACACCGTCGCTCTGGGCATGCAACATCGCGTTCGTTGCGGGGGACCGATAACCGGAAATGATCTGGAAGGGCTCTCGCGTGTCCAGCCGCAGCCGCAGGTCGCAAAGCAGGTCAAGCAGATCGGCATGGATCTCGTGCGCGTCCCCAGTGCGATGGTCGCGTAGCACGCGTTGGATTTCAGCCAGTGACGTCGCGACGTACTCTCCCTTTTGCCAGTAAACCGTCTTCAAACTCTCGCTTGTGTGGAGGTTATAGAAAGAAAGCGATCGTTCGCTCAGGCCGGAGAATGTGGACGACCGAGGAGTTGCGGCCGAAGCCAGTGTAGGTCCCGCCAGTACTGAAAAAAAGCCAGTCTTCAGAAACAGTCTTCGATCCACGGTTCCTTCATCCCCAAAAACGTTGGACCTCCACGTTATCACAGTGCCAACAATTGCGGTGACGTTGATTTGAACTCCAGCGCCGCTTCCGACTTTGACCGATATCTGACCGAATTTAAGGCACTTTCGGGACGATTCCGGCTTCGGACTACCGCTCAGAGAGCCATTCAACAGGAGAACTCCGGAGATCGCCGTCCGGAGTCCATTATTACGATTCGCATCCGCTTGCGAGCGACGACGCGCGCAGAGTTACGGCGCTGGCTCTACAAGCGAGCCGTTGATCTCAAGCGTGTTGTTGAGCGTCTCATGGGTAGTGTCGAGTATGCATGTCCC
>DASTBJ010000806.1:0-2557 GCA_035712125.1 Terriglobia bacterium | reverse complement strand
GTAATCGGTACGGATGAAGCGACTGATCTGGCGGTCATCAAGATCAATGCGGGACGCGACCTTGCGGTTGCAAAGTTTGGCAACTCGGACGCCGTCAAGGTCGGTGACTGGGTACTGGCCATCGGTAGTCCCTTCGGATTTGATCACACGGTAACTTCCGGCATTATCAGCGCGAAGGGCCGCGACAACAGCATGCGGCAATTCGGCGCTGAACAGAATTTCCGTGGACTGCAGCGCTTCCTCCAAACGGACGCCGCCATCAACCCCGGTAACAGCGGAGGCCCGCTGGTGAACATGGCCGGAGAGGTGATCGGTGTAAATACCGCGATCGTGTCGGAAACGAACTCATTTGCGGGGCTGGGTTTTGCGTTACCTTCAAACACGGCTCTCAAGGTCTACAACCAGCTTTCGCAAAGCGGCAAGGTCACTCGCGGCTCGATCGGTATTCAGTACGAGAGCAGTAGAGACCAGACAAAACTCGACGCGTACGGGCTCAAAGGCCCCGAAGCTGTAATCGTGAGCGCTGTCGTCGACGGTAGCCCGGCCCAAAAGGCAGGACTGCAGAAGCGGGATGTCATCACGGAGATCGACGGAAAGAAAATCTCCAGCGGCAGCGACCTTCAGGATTACATTGTCGATCGGCCTGTTGGGTCGACGGTGAAGCTGGGATACCTTCGCGAAGGCAAACCGCAAACCGCAACCGTAACCATAGGGGACAGAAATGATCTGTTCAATGAATCAGTCGCCGCGGCGCCCAATACGCGAGCCTTCCCGAACGCCCCTCCGGGAGCAGGCGGAAGCTCCAGCCATCTGGGGATCACTGTGCAGGCGTTGACGGCCGCGCAGAGACGCCAGCTTAACCTGCAGGAGGGCGGTGTCATCGTGACGTCCGTATCGGAAGACAGTGTCGCGGCGGACGCCGGACTTGAAGAAGACGTCATCATCACCGGTTACGTCATGAACGGCCGCGCGACTCCGATCAACAGCGTCTCCGAGTTCAACGCGCTCGATTCGCGCTTGAAGTCGGGCGCAAGCCTGCTGCTGACCGTCCGAGTGCCTCCGCAGTACAGGGAGGAAATCGACGTTCCGATGAAGGTGAAGTAAGGCGAACAGGGAGAAATGGATAATGGTTAATTGTTATTTGTCATCCGAAAATGACAAATAACAATTAACCATTATCCATTTCTCCCTAATTTCTATGCCTGCGTGGCACCTCATTCTCGACGACGCCCTCGACGGGCCATCCAACATGGCCATCGACGCGGCATTACTCGAGGAAGTCGAACGGTCTGCAAATCCCCGGACAATCGTGCGCTTCTATCGTTGGAAACGGCCGACGATCTCGCTTGGAAGGAACCAGAAAGTCGAGGCTGCTGTAGATCTCTCTTTCTGCGAGGCGCATGGGGTCGATGTTGTGCATCGTCCGACCGGGGGGCGGGCGGTTTTACATGACGATGAAATGACTTACGCTGTCGCTTCGAACGACACGGAGAGCTTCGGCGACACGATCTACGCGAACTACAAGAGTGTCTCGGAGGCCCTGTGTGAAGGCTTCCGCCGCCTGGGAATCCCGGCGCTCCTCGCCCCGGAGACTCGCCATGCCCCAACCTCGGTCGCCGGGGTGGACCTTCCCTGTTTCGTTTCACCCTCAAGATACGAACTGACCGTGGACGGGCGCAAAATTGTCGGTAGCGCTCAGCGGCGGCTCCGGCGAAGCTTCCTGCAGCACGGGTCGATGCCCATTGAGTGTGACCGCGAAAAGCTCGCCGTGGCCACCCGGATGCGCGATTCGAGGCTCCTTTACCAGGAGATGGCGGGGCTTGCCGAGTTTCTCCCGGAGAGGCCGTCAATAGAGAACCTTACCGACGCGCTGATCGCCGGGTTTAAAACCCGTTTCGCAATTGAGTTCCAGCCGAGACTCGATTGACCGATAGCCAACCGGATGTTATAAAAAATCTCATGTTGGGGCAGGACGACTTATCAGGACGGAAGAAGGACATTCTCCAGCTTCTGGTACAGACTTACATCAATTACGGGGAGCCTGTCGGATCAAAAACGCTGTCTCGCAGGCTGGCCGGGAAACTCAGTCCCGCCACCATCCGGAACACGATGGCGGAACTGGAAGATTCCGGATACCTCACCCACCCGCATACTTCCGCGGGCCGCATCCCATCAGAGAAAGCCTTTCGTTTCTATGTGAACCTGATCCCCGAATCCACCCGGGTGGACAAAGCGGCGGAGCGGCGTATAGTCCAGGTTCTGGAGGATAGTCATACACCTGAGGAACTGATGTCGAAGACATCGTTCCTGCTGTCGGAGATTTCGAAAAACATCGGGATCGTGATCGCACCTCCCCTTGCAACGACGCAATTGAAGCACATCGAGTTTCTTAACCTGGGCGACGGGAAGATCCTCGTTATCTTTGTTTCGACTTCCGGCCTGGTGCAGCGCAAAGTCATTCGCCTGAAGGACATCTACCAGCAGGGGGAACTCGATCGCGCGGGGCGATTTCTCGTCGAACGGTTCTCGGATCGGACGCTGACGGAAATCCGAAACG
>DASTBJ010000805.1:0-4290 GCA_035712125.1 Terriglobia bacterium | reverse complement strand
GGACGAACGAAGCGCATAACACCGATCTGAGCGGGCAGGACATCAGGGTTTCCCGCGCTATCGCAGGCGACAAAAAAGGACCGCTGCTTTGGGTCAGTGGTTCAACCCCAGTTCACGCCCGGCGATCACGGGAAGGAGTGCGTCGGCGCTCGCGCGGATCACGGGTGCCATGTGACCCAGCCGCGAGGAGCAGCGCCGCCTTCGCAAGTTGGCGAAGGGAAAAGCGGTATAGGTTTGCCCGTCGGTTTACGCTGCTCTGCGGCCCTGATGGCATCCCAGCGCAGCCGCGCCTAGGGTCACCCTGCTCCGACATCGACTTGGGCTCGCCGCCTCTCCTACCCCGTAGCGAGCCTCGTTCCCACTCGATCAATCCCTTAGAGATTGTCGCCCCTTCTCTTCTTTTCGTCGCAAGCCAACCCACCCGCCGCCAACCCGGCTGGTTGTCGGGGCGTTGCAACCCGTGAACTGGGACCGCAGCCCGCACTGCGGTCCATTTTTCTTGGTCATCCCGGATGGGCGCCTAGGAAGGAAGCAAACGCGGCAAACTATCCCCCGCACGCCAAACCGAAGCGGCGGCGATGCCCACCGTATCCTGCGGTAGGTCTGACAGGATCGACGGGATTCACCACCGCAGATAATCGGGTTTACCCCGATTCAGATGTCAGCGATTCCGGTCGATCATCGAACACTTCAACCTTAGCAACGTGGAGGCTCGCCTCCATGCAGACTGCAGCGAATGCGGCGGCACAGCCGATTGAGTTGCACTGGATCGACGTGCACCGCGTGAAGCGCAAAGCTCGCTTCCAGGGTGAGGTCGACACTGTATTGATCTTTTTGGAAGGGGAGACGACCCAAGTCCGGAAGATCGTCGCGGTGGATGACAACCTCGATACCGACGCTGAGACCAAAGCAATCCTTAATTGCATCGTACACACGAGCTTCTTCGGCGACTGGTAGATCAATATGCATCACTAATAAACAGAGTCGCTCGAAGCCTCCAAATGAGTCCGATTGTTTCGCCATAGCGATGCACCCGCAGCTGAAAATCGCGACGGGCTGCGCGAGGTTGGCCGCTGCTGCGTGTCATATAACAATCTACCGTGGCCAAGAGCTCGCTCTTCGCGCCAAGGTTCGGCCGTGTCACGGCCATAAGCAGGGAGCACAGTGCGACCCGGTTCTTGGCCGCAAGACGACCCTCACGCAGCGACGGTGCGCATACAGTCACGGGCTCCGAACGAATCAGGTTCATAGCAAGACTCGAGCTATGCACCGCTGCAGGGCTTTGCCTCTACTGGATTCTGTACTTCACGATCGGCGTCGCCCCACAATTCCCGCCACCCGGGTACTTCGCGTTCCAGAACAGCTTCACATTTGCGGGTCTCATTCTAGCAGTGCTCCTCGCGAGGGCAGCGACCTCTTTGCTTGGCGCTGATCCGGTTCGCCGGGTTTTCGGCCGCGGGCTGTCGCTGGTTTGCGCGGGCGCATTGCTCTTCTTGGGCGGGTTGGACATCAGCTTCAATGTCCAGAACGGAATCTATTTGACCGTGTCTTTCGATACGATCCTTGAGGTGGCGGTCAACATCTGGTGCCTGGGATTTGGCTTCTTACTGGCATACGAATCCGCGTTTGATGCCTATCAGCGCTACTGACGGTCGGTCTGATCCCAGCCCTCAGGCTACGGAAAGCATTCTTGTCGATAGAAGTCGGAGACGCGGGAGGTATCGCAGTAGTGCGCGCGGCCTCGAAGGGGCAGTACGCGTCGTCGCGCCGGTAGGACCGCGAAGCAGACTCCGGTATTGCTCCTACGACTTTCGCTCGCGTTCCAGTACCGTAGCGACCAAGCCCGTCCTCCAATCAGACCCCGGCAGCTTGGCAGCGGCAGCCTCAATCTCGGCCCGCGTTTGGCTGTAAAAGTCTATCCCTTCGATCAGACAGTCGAGGTGCATCGATGTCAGCCGAAGCCGCTCAGCTAGGATGGCCGCAATCGAGTGATAAAGCCGACCCGCAAACGCGGGATCTCTCGTGATCAAGTCGTTGACCGTTGCCTCATCAATCACCCGAAGCCGCGTCGGCATGTCGGCAATGACCCTGGCGCTCGTTGGTGAGCCATCGACGTACGACATTTCGCCGAAGAATTCGCCGGACTCAAGTACAGCAAGCGGAACCGTCTGATCTTGGTCGCGGCGCTCGACGCGTACCGAGCCTTCCTCGATAAGAAAGATAGCTCGCAGCAGGACATTTTGATCGAGCACGAGCTGGCCGCGGTCAAACGACTTGACCGGAGCACTTGCAAGAAGAGCAGTCTCCTCGGCGAGATCAAGGAAGGGGAGAAAGCGTGTCGTTTGCGTAGCTGTTACCATCGCGGACTCCGCGGGGTCGCGACCATCTCGTATCTCCACAATTTGACCACGTCCACTTGGAGAAGGCAACATCAGCGACTAATGTTGACTTGGCGCGAGCCAGCTTTCGTCGACCCTGTCCAACCATGCCGACCCGCAGTGCCATCGTCGAGTATGGGCTTGTTTAGCATGTTTCGACAGGAACAGCGCAGCCCTTTAGAAGCGGTTAATATGCGGCTCAGATGAAGCGGCACGTCACCAGCGCGCTTGATAGGTGCTGAAGGTAATAAGGTGCGAGATGGCCAGCCAGAACACGGTGCGCGAGCGGCAGTCGCCATGGTACGAGGCGGTTGAGAAGGCGCCGGGCGGTTTCAAGGGGGCTGCACGCTCGCTTGCCAGGGCGCTTGGCACCAGCCGCCCCGCGGAGGCGGAGCCGACGTTCAAGCCCGCTATTCCTTTCGGGGAATTGCACGTCTTCCAGACGATGAACAAACACCGCAGCGTGGCCAACATGTTCGGCCTGAAGAACCCTTTCTATCGCGCCCATGATGGCCGGCTCGGGGCTACCGCGGTGCACGAAGGCCGGGAACTTGTGAACTTTGCCTCGTACGATTACCTGGGGCTCAATCAGGAGCCCGCGGTTGCCGAGGCGGCAAAGGCGGCCATCGACGAGTGCGGCACGTCGGTGTCGGCCAGCCGACTGGTCGCGGGGGAGCGGATGATGCACCGCGAGCTCGAGAGAGAACTGGCGGACTTCTACGGCTCCGATGCGTGCCTTACCTTCGTCAGCGGCCATGCCACCAACATTTCAACCATCGGCATGTTGATGACGCCGGAAGACCTCATCGTGCAGGACGAACTGATGCACAACAGCGCGATCGTGGGGGCCAAGCTCTCGCGCGCAACAAGCATCAATTTCCGACACAACGACCTCGACGACCTCGAGAAAGTGCTCAGGGAGAACCGCGCAAAACACAAGAACGCGCTGATTGTCGCCGAAGGCCTATACTCGATGGACGGGGACTATCCGGATCTACCGCGGCTGATCGAGATCAAGAAGCGCTACGGTGCCTGGTTGATGATTGATGAAGCGCATGCGCTCGGCGTTCTGGGCAAGACCGGGCGTGGTGCGCACGAGCATTTCAACATCGACCCGCGCGAAGTTGACATTTGGATGGGTACGCTCAGTAAGACGCTAGGCAGCTGCGGTGGCTACATTTGCGGCAGCCACGATCTCATCGAGATCCTGAAATACCAAGCCCCCGGCTTCGTGTACTCCGTTGGCTTGTCGCCCCCGGCCACTGCAGCCGCTCTTGCCGCGCTCAGGGTGCTCAAAGCTGACCCGGACCGCGTTGCAACGCTCCAGGCCAATGGCCGGTTCTTTGTGGAGGAGGCAGCAAGGGTGGGCCTCGATACGATGACCAGTGCGGGTTTGTCGGTCGTGCCCGTTATGATCGGCGATCCGGTGCGTGCGGTGCGGTTGACGGATCGGCTCTTGGAGCGCGGCATCAATGCGCTGCCGATCATTCATCCTGCAGTCCCGATGAAAGCAGCCCGTATACGCTTCTTCATTACGTCAAGGCACACGCGGGAGCAGATAAGCAGCACGGTGAAAATTGTGGCGGAGGAGCTGGCGAACATCGCCAAGAGGCAGTCGCTGATGGAGCGGGCGACACTCGCTGTCGCAGCGCGCTGACCTGTTGAAGTTCGGCGATTCGGGGCGGAGACGCTGTTGCCCAGGCTCGCTCCGGTGATGCCATGGCCTTTCCTGAGATGCAGGAGCAGGCCCGCAACGTCGATCGACGCCGCGTTGAGATTGCCGCTCGCATCGCGTCTCTCGTCGGAGCGGACTCGTGCCCGCACTGAGCACATCTTTCCGTTTTGTCGAGCCCTGCAGTCCGATCTCCACCAAAGAAGTCTCCAGCGGGCCCGACTGACTGCACGAGGTGAA